>NZ_NHSN01000027.1 GCF_016653405.1 Halorhodospira halophila | reverse complement strand
CTCCCACCCCACCCAGGAGAGGTGACTATGGTCGAGGTTGCCGAGGATCGCGACGGCGAGTCCATCGTCTACCACCCGAAGACGGCGTGGCTGCGCCACTACGGTGCGCCCTCCGCGCTAACCGTGGCAGCCATGGCGATCGCCTACGCCTGGCCGGCCACGGGGCCGCTGGCGGTGCTGCTCGGCGCCAGCGGTTGGGCCGTGGTCGGCTACCTGCGCCGACGCGAGACGGGCTGGAACGAGGCGACGGATACCGTGGAGGATCTGGAGGACGCCCTGCGCGATCTGCTCTACGACATCGACGACAGCCTCAACGCCGAGTTCCGGACGGTGAACAGCGACCTGGAGCAGATCCGCGGGCTGGTCGGCGATGCCGTGCAGTCGCTGAACCAGAGCTTCAACGGCATGGATCAGGCCACCGATGAGCAGGAGCGCCTTGCCCGGGCCGTGATCGAGCAGACCGGCGGGGACTCCGCGGTGGAGCAGTTCGGTATCTCCGAGTTTGTCCGCGAGACCGAGAGCTTCCTGAACAACTACGTCGACATGATCGTCGACATGAGCCGGCGCAGCGTGAAGACCGTCGAGCGCATCGACGACATGGTCGCGCAGATGGGGCGGATCCACGAGCTGCTTGCCGACCTCAAAGGGATCGCCAGCCAGACCGACCTGCTCGCCCTCAATGCCAGCATCGAGGCGGCCCGGGCCGGGGAGTCCGGTCGCGGCTTCGCGGTGGTCGCCGAGGAGGTGCGCAAGCTCTCCGAGAAGGCGAATCAGTTCAACGAGCAGATCGGCGAGGAGGTCAAGACGATCACCAAGCTGGTGGAGGAAGCCCGCACCGAGGTCGGCGAGATGGCCTCCAACGACATGAATGTGACCCTCTCCACCAAGGACCAGATCTCGGAGATGATGAAGAGCCTGCAGGATGTGGATCAGCAGGTGGAGCAGCAGGTCACGCGCATTTCCCAGGTCAGCGGGCAGATCGATCAGCATGTGGCCGACGCCGTTCGCGCGCTGCAGTTCGAGGATATTGTGACGCAGCTGGTGGATGGCTCGCGCGCCGGCGTCGAGGGGCTGGATGACTACCTCGACGGGGTACGCAATGTCCTTCAGGCCATCGCTGCCGACGACGTCCACGGCAGCCAGTACGCAGCACGCCTTCGGGAGGCCCGCGAACGGCTGGCCCAGCAGCGCCAGGAGCGTGAGGCGGCGCGGGCGAACCAGCGCAAGGTCGAGCAGCAGTCCATGGATCACGGCGACGTGGAGCTCTTCTGAGCCCCGCGGCGCCCCGCGAATTCGACACCGACAGCAAAGCAGGAGCGTAACGATGGGCATCCGAACCGAGCGCGAGGACGAGGGGCAAACCCTCGTCATGGCGATCCAGGGTTTCTTCGACTTCAGCCTGCACAAGGATTTTCGCCAGGCCTACAAGGGGGAGGAGGGCGTCCGTCGCTACGTGATCGACCTCTCTGAGACCGAATACATGGACAGCTCCGCCCTCGGCATGTTGCTGCTGCTGCGGGAGTCGGCCAGCGATCAGGGCGCCGAGGTGGTGCTGCGCAACTGCTCCCGCGAGGTGCGCAAGATCCTCGAGATCGCCAACTTCCAGCGCCTGTTCACCATCCAGGAGTAGGCCGCGTGGACGGCGCTGGGGGCGGGGAAACGGGGGGCACCATGGACAGGCTGGCCGAACAGGCGCTGCCCACTTTTCTGGTGGTTGATGACGAGCCGGTGAACACCATGCTCCTCGAGGCGATCCTCGGGGCGCGGGGCTTTCACGTGATTACGGCGGCCGATGGCGAGGAGGCGGTGGCCCGCTTCCGCGAGCAGCCGGTGGACATGATCCTCATGGACATCATGATGCCGCGGATGGACGGCTATCAGGCCACCCGGCAGATCAAGGCCATGGATACCGGGGGGTTCATCCCGGTGCTCTTCGTTACCGCCCTGACCGATGAGCAGCGGCTGGCGCAGTGTGTCGAGGCCGGCGGCGATGACTTCGTCACCAAGCCCATCAGCCGGGTGCAGCTCAACGCCAAGATCGACTCCTGGCTGCGCACCCGGGCCCTCTACCACACTGTCGTCACCCAGCGCGACGCGCTGCGCAGCCACCAGGAGCGGCTCGAGCGCGAGCAGGAGACCGCCGAGCGCATCGTCGCCCGGGCTACGGCCTCCAGTGACCTTCAGGCGCCGGGGGTGCGCTACCACTATCAGCCGGCGGCTATCCTCAGTGGCGATATCCTGCTGGCCGCCCGCCGGCCCAACGGCAATCTGCTGATCCTTATCGGGGACTTCACCGGCCACGGGATCGGCGCGGCGGTCGGTGTGCCCGGGCTGGCGGCGGTCTTCTACGACCGGGTCGGGCGGGGGGCACACCCCGCCGAGTTGCTCGACGACGTCAACGAGAAGCTCTTCCGGAGCCTGCCGGCGGATATGTTCCTCACCGCGGCGCTGCTGGAGGTGGACTGCCACAATCGCCGGCTCGGCGTGTGGAACGCCGGCATGCCGCCGGTTTGGGTCCTGCGCGGCGGTGAGGTGGTGCAGCGCTTCCCGTCGGTGGACCTGCCCCTGGGGGTGATCCGCGATACCGCGCCGGGGCGCCGGCAGCTGGCCTACCTGGAACTGACCTCCGGGCTCCACGCCTACGCCTGCTCGGACGGCATCGTTGAGGCCACCGATGCCGGCGGGCGGCTCTTCGGCAACGAGCGCATCGAGGCAGCGCTTTGCAGTGGGGATCCCGCTGCCGGATTCGGCGCCTTGCTGGAAGCTGTCGGAGCCTTCCGGGCCGGGGACGAGCAGGGCGACGATACCACCCTGGTCTCCGTGGACTTGGACCGGCTGCTGGCCGAGGGGGCGATGGGCGGCTACGGGGCGGCCGCCGCCGAGAACTGGTACAGCGAGTTGGTCCTGGACGCCGCGACCCTGGCCCACGTCAATCCGGTGCCGCCGATCATGAATCTGCTCGCCGAACTCGGGGCGCTGGAGGAGGACCGGCAGAGCCTCTACGTGGTCATCGCCGAGCTCTTCACCAACGCCCTGGAGCACGGCGTGCTCGGGCTCGACTCGGCGCTCAAGAGAGACCCGGATGGCTTCGAGGCCTATTACCAGCAGCGCGCCAGGGCGCTGGAGGCGCTGGAAGAGGGCGAGATCCGCCTGCGCGTGCAGTGCGACGCCGCCGACGGCAGCGGATACGGGATCGAGATCGAGGTGGAGGATTCCGGCGAGGGGTTCGACTACCGGCGCATTCTGGAAGACGGCGGCGGCCACGGGGCGCCCATCGGTGCGGGCCGGGGCATCCTGCTGGTGCGCTCACTGTGTGACGAACTGAGCTACTTCCCGCCCGGCAACCGGGTGCGGGTGCGGTATACGCCGGGGGGGCGCCCGCGCCCCTCGCGGCCCGATTCGTAGTAGCATCGGGCGCCATGCGCTTGCGTCTTCCCCAACCCTCGGTGCGCTGGTGGCCGGGGTATCGCCCCTTCCTGCTCGCGCTGCTGCTGCTCAGCGGCCTGGCGGTGGCCGTGTGGGGGCCCTGGGATGCCGAGGACGTTGTCGCCTGGGGCGAGCTCCTGGTCGAACGTCCCTGGTTGCTGCTGGTGGTCGTCGTGCTGCAGGCGGCGCTGTTCACCCTGGCGTTGCCGGGCAGCCTCTTCCTCTGGGTCGTCGCCCCGTTCTACCCGCCTTGGATGTCCACGCTCACGCTGGTGGCGGGCAGTACCCTGGGCGCCCTGGGGGCGTACGGGGTGGCGTGGTTGCTGGGCCGTGATGCGGTGCCGGCGGACAGCCGCTGGATCCGGGTGCTCCGGGGCAACAGCGATTTCCTCAGCCAGTGCGCCATCCGGGCCCTGCCCGGCTTTCCGCACCCGCCGCTGAACTACGGGGCCGGCTGGCTGGGGTTGCCGTTGAAGACCTTCGTCGTCGCCACGGTGGTTGGGCTGGGGATCAAGTGGGGGGTCTTCTCGCTGGCGATCTACAGCGCGGTCGAGGCAGCCGCCCGGGGCGGGGAGATCGATACCCGGGCCGTGGTGGTCCTGCTCGGGGTGGCCGTGCTGTTCGTCGCGGGGGCCTTCCTGCGGCGACGCCTGACCGGGCGCGGGAAGGACGCCTGAATACGCGGCGCCGCGGGTTGATCAGACTGCTCGATGCCCGAGCGGCCATAACGGCTATAGTGTCCCCCGGGCGGGCTCCCGATAGCGGCGGGCGGAGACAACCCAGAATCCGCGGGATTGATGCCGTGCCCCTCGGCCCCCCATGATGGATTTGTACGCCCTGGCACAAAGCGCAGGGACGTCACGACCGCGCGAAGGAAAGGAGAGATCCTGATGGCCTATCAACTCCCCGATCTGCCCTACGACTACGGCGATCTGGAGCGCTCCATCGACGCCCAGACGATGGAAATCCACCACACCAAGCACCACAACACCTACGTTACCAAGCTCAACGATGCCGTCTCGGGGACGGAGCACGAGGGGCAGCGGCTGGAGGATCTGCTTGCGCGCGTCTCGAGCCTGCCTCTGGCGATCCGCAACAACGGGGGCGGACACTGGAACCACGACCTGTTCTGGCGGGTGATGTCGCCCAACGGCGGCGGCAAGCCGTCGGGGGATCTGGCCACGGCCATCGACTCGGCCTTCGGCTCCTTCGATCAGTTCCGCGAGCAGTTCACGCAAGCCGCGCTGGGGCGTTTCGGCTCCGGCTGGGCGTGGCTGATCCAGACCTCGCGAGGGCTGGAGATCACCGATACCCCCAATCAGGACAACCCGCTCATGGACGTGGCGCCCAAACAGGGTACGCCGCTGCTCGGCCTGGATGTCTGGGAGCACGCCTACTACCTGCGCTACCAGAACCGGCGGCCGGACTACGTCGAGGCGTGGTGGGATGTCGTGAACTGGGATGAGGTCGCCTCGCGGTTCCAGGCGACGTAATGCTCTTGAGGGGGGCAGGGGTAGGGGGTAGCGTTCGCGGCCTGCCAGGCGGTGCGTGATGCCCCGGGACCCCGTCCCTGATTCCCAGAGCTTGCAGTGGGCAGGCCCCCTCGCCCGTCTCGGCGGGCGAGGGGTCTTGACGGGCGGTTCCCCTCAGTCCTCGGGGTCGTAGCCGAGGTTCGGCCCCAGCCAGCGTTCCGCCTCCTTGCGGGACATCCCCTTACGCTTGGCGTAATCCTCCACCTGGTCCTGGAAAATCTTCCCGACGCCGAAGTACTTGGCCTCCGGGTGGCCGAAGTACCAACCGGACACGGCAGCGGTGGGGACCATGGCCTTGGACTCGGTCAGGCTCAGGCCGATGTTCTCCTCGACGTTAAGGATCTCCCAGAGGCGGTCCTTCTCGGTGTGGTCGGGGCAGGCCGGGTAGCCCGGTGCCGGGCGGATGCCCTGGTACCGCTCCTTGATCATGTCCTCGTTGGACAGGTTCTCGTCGGCGGCGTAGCCCCAGAACTCCTTGCGCACCCGCTCGTGCAGGCGCTCAGCGAACGCCTCGGCCAGGCGGTCGGCCAGGGCCTTGAGCATGATGGCGCTGTAGTCGTCACCGGCGGCCTCGAAGCGCTGGATGTGCTCGTCGATGCCGATCCCGGCGGTGACCGCGAAGGCGCCCATCCAGTCCGGCACGCCGCTTTCCTTGGGCGCGATGAAGTCGGCCAGGGACTGGTGCGGCTTGCCCTCACCCTTCTCGGTTTGCTGGCGCAGATGACACAGCGTGGCCAGCACCTCGCTGCGTGCCTCGTCGGCGTAAACCTCGGTATCCTCGCCAGTGCTGTTCGCCGGGAAGAGGCCGAACACCGCGCGGGCGGTCAGCCACTTCTCGTCGATGATCCGCCGCAGCATCGCCTGGGCGTCGTCGAAGAGCTTGCGCGCCTCCTCGCCCTGCTTCTCGTCATCGAGGATCTTCGGATACTGGCCCCGCATCTGCCAGGCGGCGAAGAACGGCGTCCAGTCGATCCGCTCGACCAGATCCTCCAGCGGGTAGTCGTCCAGTACCTGGACTCCCGGCTTCTCGGGCTCCTGAGGCCGGTGGGTCGACCAGTCGATGGGCGTGGCGTTCTTCTTGGCCTGCTCGAAGGAGACCCACTTGGTCTTCTGCTGCCGGGCCTCGTGCTGTGCGCGCACCTGTTGATACTCAGCGGCCAGCTCCTGCTTGTACGGCTCGGCCTGGGTTTCGCTGACCAGCTTGGAGGCCACGCCAACGGCGCGCGAGGCGTCCTTGACGTAGATGCTGGGCGCCGAGTAGTTGGGCGCGATCTTCACGGCGGTGTGCACCCGTGAGGTGGTGGCACCGCCGATGAGCAGCGGGCAGGTGAAGCCCTGGCGCTCCATCTCCTGGGCCACGCCGATCATTTCGTCGAGCGACGGCGTGATCAGCCCGGAGAGGCCGATGATGTCGGCGTTGACCTCCTTGGCCTTCTGCAGGATGGTCTCAGTGGGGACCATGACGCCGATGTCGTGGACCTCGAAGTTGTTGCACTGCAGGACCACCGCCACGATGTTCTTGCCGATGTCGTGGACGTCGCCCTTGACGGTGGCGATCAGCACCCGGCCGGCGGGCTCATCGTCACCGGACTTCTCGGCCTCGATGTAGGGAAGGAGGTGGCTCACCGCCTGCTTCATTACGCGGGCGGACTTGACCACCTGGGGCAGGAACATCTTGCCCTCGCCGAAGAGGTCGCCGACGGTGTTCATACCGTCCATCAGCGGTCCCTCGATCACCTGGATCGGGCGCTCGTGCCGCTGCCGCGCCTCCTCGACGTCCACGTCGATGTAGTCGGTGATGCCCTTGATCAGGGCGTGCTCGAGGCGCTTCTCCACCGGCTCCTCGCGCCAGGAGAGGTCCTCCTCCTTCTTCTTGCCGCCCTGGCCCTTGTAGCGGTCGGCCAGCTCCAGCAGGCGGTCCGTGGCGTCGTCGCGGCGGTTGAGGATGACGTCCTCGCAGAGCTCGCGCAGCTCCTTGTCGATCTCGTCGTAGACCTCGATCTGGCCGGCGTTGACGATGGCCATGTCCAGTCCCGCCTTGATGGCGTGGTAGAGGAAGACCGAGTGCATGGCCTCGCGGACCGGCTCGTTGCCGCGGAACGAGAAGGAGAGGTTGGACAGGCCGCCGGAGATCTTGGCGTGGGGCAGGTTCTCCTTGACCCAGCGGGTCGCCTCGATGAAGTCGACGGCGTAGTTGTTGTGCTCCTCGATGCCGGTGGCCACGGCGAAGATGTTCAGGTCGAAGACGATGTCCGCGGGCTCGAAGCCGTCATTGACCAGCGTGTTGTACGCCCGCTCGGCGATCTCCAGGCGCCGCTCGTAGGTGTCGGCCTGCCCCTTCTCGTCGAAGCACATGACCACGGCGGCGGCGCCGTAGCGCTTGAGCTTGCGGGCCTGCTGCAGGAAGGCTTCCTCGCCCTCCTTGAGGGAAATGGAGTTGACCAGGCCCTTGCCCTGGATGCGCTTGAGTCCCTCCTCCATGATGTCCCACTTCGAGGAGTCGATCATGATCGGCACCCGGGAGATGTCCGGTTCGGACCCGACCAGGTTGAGGAAGTCGATCATCGCATCCTTGGAGTCGAGCATGCCCTCGTCCATGTTGATGTCGATGATCTGGGCGCCGTTCTCCACCTGCTCCTTGGCCACCTCCAGGGCGGTCTCGTAGTCGCCCTCCTTGATCAGGCGGCGGAAGCGGGCCGAGCCGGTGACGTTGGCGCGCTCGCCGATGTTCACGAACAGCGAGTCGTTGCCGATGTTGCACGGCTCGAGCCCGGACAGGCGCATGACGTCGGGCGCCGCTTCCGGTACCTGACGCGGGGCGAAATCCTTGACCTGCTCGCGGATGGCGGCGATGTGCGCCGGCGATGTGCCGCAGCAGCCGCCGATGATGTTGATCAGCCCCTCCTCGGCGAAGGTGCGCACGATCTTCGCCATCTCCTCGGGGCTTTGGTCGTACTCGCCGAACTCGTTGGGCAGGCCCGCGTTGGGGTGCGTCGAGATGTGCGTGTCGGCGATCTTCGACAGTTCCTGCAGGTGCGGGCGCAGGTCCTCGGCGCCGAGGGCGCAGTTCAGGCCGACGGAGATCGGCCGGGCGTGGCGCACCGAGTTCCAGAAGGCCGCCGCGGTCTGGCCCGACAGGGTCCGGCCGGAAGCGTCGGTAATGGTGCCGGAGATCATCACCGGCAGGCGCCGGCCCGATTCCTCAAAGACCTCCTCGAGGGCGTAGATGGCCGCCTTGGCGTTGAGGGTGTCGAAGACTGTCTCGATCAGGATCAGATCGGCGCCGCCTTCGAGGAGGCCCCGGGCCTGCTGCGCGTAGGCTTCGAACAGCTGGTCGAAGGTGATGTCGCGATAGCCGGGATTGTTGACGTCCGGGGAGATGGAGGCCGTCTTGCCGGTCGGGCCCATGGTGCCGGCGACGAAACGCGGGATGCCGGTCTCCTGCTCGACTTCGTCGCAGACGGCGCGGGCGAGCCGGGCCGCCTCGATGTTCAGCTCGTCGACCAGATGCTCGGCGCCGTAGTCGGCCTGGGAGAGAACCTGGGAGTTGAACGTGTTGGTCTCGACGATGTCCACACCGGCGTCGAGGTTCTGCCGCGTGATGTCGCGGATGATATCGGGCCGGGTGAGGACCAGCAGGTCGTTGTTGCCCTTGAGTTCCGAGGGGTGATCAGTGAAACGCTCGCCGCGGAAGTCGGCCTCCTCGAGCGGGTACTTCTGGATCTCGGTGCCCATCCCGCAGTCGAGGATCAGGATGCGCTGGGCGAGCTGGTCGCGAAGCTGTTGGCTACGATCGGTCATGGTCTAACGGTTCGCTCTGTGGCTCACGGGTTCTTCAGGCGCCCGCGCGCTATGCCGCCGCGAGGCTGCAGCCCGGATACGGCTTGCGTGGGAAGACGGAGAAGAGGGCGCGCACTCGCGCGGCCCGGCGCGGGGATGGGTGCCTAGTTGGATAATCGTTATCACGCCAGTATCTCAACCGCCGCCGCGGATTTCAACGTCGCCGCGGCGGAGGCCGTCCGCCAGGGCGCCGAGGCATAAGCTTAGCGCCGCCGGTTGCTTGATTCCCCGCAATGGCGATGCCACTTTTAATGAGCGCACGCGCGCCCGCGAGCCGGTAACGGCGGGGGCGCCCGATCCGGAACGTGGCAAAGGAGTCATCCGCGGTGAAACTTGAGACCCAGGCCGTCCATGCCGGCTACACCCCCGATCCGACCACCCGGGCGGTGGCGGTGCCCATCTACCAGACCACCTCCTACGCCTTCGATGACACGCAGCACGGGGCGGATCTCTTCGACCTGAAGGTGGAAGGGAACATCTACACGCGGATCATGAATCCGACCAACGCCGTGCTCGAGCAGCGGGTGGCGGCTATGGAAGGGGGCATCGGCGGCCTGGCGGTGGCCTCCGGCATGGCGGCGATCACCTACGCCATCCAGGCGATTACCCGCGCCGGCGATAACATCGTCTCCACCTCGCGGCTCTACGGCGGTACGTACAACCTCTTCGCCCACTCGTTGCCCATCCACGGCATCGAGGTGCGCTTCGCCGCCCAGGACGATTACGAGCGGATGGAGGCGCAGATCGACGAGCGGACGAAGGCGCTGTTCTGCGAGAGCGTCGGCAACCCCTCCGGTGAAGTGGTCGATGTCGAGCGGCTGGCCGCGATCGCCCACCGCCACGGCATCCCGCTGATGGTCGACAATACCGTGCCGACGCCCTACCTGTGGCGGCCCGTCGATAACGGGGCGGATATCGTCATCCACTCCCTGACCAAGTACATGGGCGGTCACGGCACTACGGTGGGCGGGGTGATCGTCGACTCCGGCCGCTTTCCCTGGGCTAAGCACGGCGACCGGTTCCCGATGATGGTCGAGCCGGACCCCTCCTACCACGGCGTCGTCTACACCGAGGACATGGGCGAGGCGGCTTACATCACCCGCTGCCGGGTGGTGCCGCTGCGCAATATGGGTGCGGCGCTGTCGCCGTTCAACGCCTTCCAGCTGCTGCAGGGGATCGAGACCCTGCCGGTGCGCATGGACCGGCACTGCGAAAATGCCCAGCGCGTGGCCGAGTACCTGCAGTCCCATCCGCGGGTGAGCTGGGTGAAGTTCGCCGGCCTGGAGGACAGCCCGTACAAGCCGCTGGCCGATCGCTACATGGGCGGACGGGCGGCCAGCATCCTGAGCTTCGGGGTGAAGGGCGGCTTCGAGGCGGGCGCACAGTTCATCGATGCGCTGCAGCTGATCACGCGGCTGGTGAACATCGGCGATGCCAAGTCCCTGGCCTGCCATCCGGCCAGTACCACCCATCGCCAGCTCAATGAGGAGGAGCTGGAGAGCGCCGGGGTGTCGCGGGATCTGGTCCGGCTGTCCATCGGCCTGGAGCACGTCGACGACATCCTCGCCGACATCGATCAGGCCTTGAAACAGTAGTCAGCGTTCAGCGGGTCGGGCTCAGAAGGAGGGTTTCAGGGGCAGGCTCCTGGTTGTAGCGGGGCTGGCGGCAGCGAGGCCCGCCGCCACCAGCCTGTCGCCAGATCCCTCAGCCCGTACCCAGACGCTTGTACTTGATGCGGTGGGGCTGGGCGGCCTCCTCGCCGAGGCGCTTCTTGCGGTCCGCCTCGTAGTCCTGGTAATTGCCCTCGATGAAGACCGTCCGGCTCTCACCCTCGAAGGCCAGGATGTGGGTGGCGATCCGGTCCAGGAACCAGCGGTCGTGGGAGATCACCAGGGCGCAGCCGGGGAAGGTGAGCAGCGCATCCTCGAGGGCCCGCAGGGTCTCCACGTCCAGATCGTTGGTCGGCTCGTCGAGGAGTAGGGTGTTGCCGCCGCTCTGAAGCAGCTTGGCCAGGTGCACCCGGTTGCGCTCGCCGCCGGAGAGGTCGCCGACGCGCTTTTGCTGCTCGGAGCCGCGGAAGTTGAACTTGCCCACGTAGGCCCGGGATGGGGTCTCGTAGTTGCCCACCCGGATGTAGTCGTGGCCGCCGGAGATCTCCTGCCAGACGGTGTTCTCCGGGTTGAGCGCGTCCCGGCTCTGGTCCACGTAGGCGAGCTCCACCGTATCGCCGACCTCGATGGAGCCGGCGTCGGGCTGCTCTTCGCCGGTGATCATGCGGAACAGCGTGGTCTTGCCGGCGCCGTTGGGGCCGACCAGGCCGACGATGGCCCCCGGCGGGATGATGCAGCTCAGGTCCTCGTAAAGCAGCTCGCCGCGGAAGGCCTTCTGCACCCCGTCGGCGATGATCACCTTGTCGCCCAGGCGCGGCCCCGGCGGGATGTAGAGCTGCTGGGTCTCGTTGCGCTTCTGGAACTCCTGGGACTGCAGCTCCTCGAACTGCTTGATGCGCGCCTTGTTCTTGGCCTGGCGGCCCTTGGGGTTCTGCTGGACCCACTCGCGCTCCTGCTGGATCGCCTTGCGCTGGGCCTGCTCCTCGCGGGCTTCCTGCTGTAGCCGCTTCTCCTTGTACTCGAGCCACGCGGAGTAGTTGCCCTGAAAGGGGATGCCCTCGCCGCGGTCGAGCTCGAGGATCCAGCCGGCCACGTTGTCCAGGAAGTAGCGGTCGTGGGTCACCGCCACCACGGTGCCGGGGAACTCGTGGAGGAAGCGCTCCAGCCACGCCACGCTCTCGGCGTCCAAGTGGTTGGTGGGCTCATCGAGCAGAAGCATGTCCGGCGCCGAGAGCAGCAGCTTGCACAGGGCCACCCGGCGGCGCTCGCCACCGGAGAGATTGGCCACGGAGGCGTCCCACGGCGGCAGGCGCAGGGCGTCGGCCGCCTGCTCCAGCTTGCGGTCCAGGTCCCAGGCGCCGGCGGCCTCGATCTGGTCCTGCAGCTTGGATTGCTCGGCGATCAGGGCGTCGAAGTCGGCTTCCGGATCGGCGAACTGCGCGGAGACCTCGTTGAAGCGATCCACCAGGGCCTTGGTCTCGGCTACGCCTTCCTCGACGTTGCCGCGCACGTCCTTGTCGTCATTGAGCCTCGGTTCCTGGGGCAGGTAGCCGATCTTGATGCCAGGCTGCGGCCGCGCCTCGCCGTCGAACTCCTGGTCCTCGCCGGCCATGATGCGCAGCAGGCTCGACTTGCCCGCCCCGTTGAGCCCGAGAACGCCGATCTTGGCGCCCGGGAAGAAGGATAGCGAGATGTCCTTGAGGATCTGTCGTTTGGGGGGTACCACCTTGGATACCCGGTTCATGGTAAAGACGTACTGGGCCATAGCTCCGCCGCGTTAACGAACAGGGGTGGATGATCCGTAGGGTTACGGTCGCGATACCCCTGATTCTACCGCGTGATGGGCGGGTGGGCATCCGTTGACCATCCGGTGCACGCGCAGCACGCCTCCTTAGAGGGCGCCGTCGGATAGCGGTCTACCGTGTGCGTGGGTGATCGCGTAGAGTACCGCTGCCGGTGGGCCGCGGCCTGGGGGGGATGGTCAGGCGATTTGCTGCTTAACCGATTCTGGAGGGTGACACGACGGCATGATCAGCGGGTGGCGGCGAGCGGCGGGCGAATGACCAGCGGTTGGTGGGCATCATGGGGCGGCGCACGGCTGAGCTTGAGGGCCCTGCTGGCGGTGATGGTCGTATCGGTTGCCCTGGGCACCTTTCTAGCGACCGCCTCGGTGACGCTGTTCATCCACGAAAGCCTCATCCGCGATCACGCCGAGCGCACGGCCGAGGCAACGGCCGAACACACCTTCAGCTCCATGTTCCAGGTCATGAGCCGTGGTTGGGGCCGGGAGGATCTTGAGGCCTACATCGACGCGCTGGAGGCGACCTACGACGACAGTCCGCTTGGGGTGGCGCTCTACCGTGGTGATCCAGTCGAGGCGCTGTACGGGCCCGTCGAGGGTTCCCGGGAGCCGGACCCGGTCATCGAGCAGGCCCTGGCCACCGGGGAGTCCCAGCATCGCCGGGACGGTACCCGGCAGCGGCACGTCATGCCTGTCGTGGCGCAAAGCGAGTGCCTCGACTGCCATGTCAATGCCGACTCCGGCGATGTCCTTGGCGTCGTGGCGGTCAAACAGGACCTCAGTCCCCAGCTGAGCGAGGCTCGTGCCGGCTTCGGCTGGCTGTTCCTGATTTTCGTGCCCCTGACTCTGCTCGCCGGAGCGGCCGCCGCCCACTGGCTCAACGTGCACCTGACCCGCTCGCTGGAGCGCTTCAGCGCACAGGTCGAGCGGGTCAATGCCATCGGCGATCTTGAGGACTTTCAGCCGCGGACCATCAGTCTGGGGTTCTCCGAGCTCAACCGCGTCATGCACCAGGTCGATGCCCTGATCCGTCGGCTGCAGACGGTTGCGGCGGACAAGGCGGTTCTCGACGCCCACCAGGCCCAGCTGGATGAGGAGCAGGAGACGGCGCAGCGCATCGTGGCGCGCGCTACGGCCTCCGCGGCCCGGGAGGCGCCGGGGGTGCGGTACGCCTATCAGCCGGCCGCAATGCTTGGCGGTGATGTCTTCCTTGCCGAGCGCCGGCCGGACGGCACCCTGGTGCTCCTGCTCGGCGACTTTACCGGACACGGAATTGGCTCCGCGGTGGGGGTGCCGGCCCTGGCAGCCCTTTTCTACGACATGGTTCGGCGTGGGCTGGACAGCGAGGCGCTGCTCGAGACTGTCAACGACCGGCTTTACCGCAACCTGCCGCCCGAGATGTTCCTCGCTGCCGCGCTCTTCGAGATCGACTGCCGCGAGCGTCGTCTGGGGGTCTGGAGCGGAGGCATGCCCCGGGCCTGGCTCCTCGGTCCGGGAGGGGGTGAGACGAGGCTCGATGCCGAGGGCCTGCCGCTGGCGGCCGTCCCTGGCGGGGCGGTCGAGCACCGGCGGTTGGCGTACCATCCGCTGTTTGCCGGTGCCCGGCTGATCGCCTGCTCCGACGGCCTGACCGAGATGGCGTCGCCCGCCGGCGTGCGCTACGGGGAGGAGCGAGTGGAAGCCCTCCTGGCGCACACCCGTCCGGGAGAGGCCTTCGATGCGCTGCTCGCGGATGTGGCCGCATGGCGCGGCGACAGCGAGGCCGGCGACGATCTGACCCTGCTGGGGGTGTCTTTCGACGAACTCTTTGCGGAGGCCGCCGAAGGCTGTCCAAGGGCATCCGCTCCGTCCGCCTAGTCGCCGGGAGCGGTGCTCCGGTGCGGGCGTGCAGCCGGTCAGGGAGGGTCCCGGGGCGCCAGGCGCACCAGCAGTGCCTCGAGATCGGACCGGCGGGCCGGCTTGGTGAGGAATTCGTCGCAACCGGCCTCGAAGCCCTGCTGCTCCACCTCGCTGCGCGCGTGGGCCGTGAAAAGGGCGATCGGGACCGGGGGCGCGTCCCGGCCCTCGGCCTCCTCGTCGCGGATTGCCCGCGTCAGCCGCAGGCCGTCGAGACCGGGCATCTGCAGGTCGAGCAGGAGGAGGTCGAAGGGGTGTTGGCGCCAGGTGCGCAGCGCGCTCGCGCCGTCCTCGACCACGGTGACCCGGGCCTCCATCCGTTCCAGAAGGGTCTGCGCCAGCATGGCGTTGGTCGGTTCGTCCTCGGCGACCAGGATGCGTAGACCGGGCGGGGGGCGCTCCGTCGTCTCTGTCGGCGGGCGCTGCGCCCGGGAGGCGCGCCGGTCGTCCAGCGCCTCCAGCGGGGTGGTCAGGGTGAAGGTCGATCCCCGGCCTTCGACGCTGTGCAGGTGGAGGTCGCCGCCGATCATCTGCGCGACTTCCCGGGTAATGGCCAGCCCGAGCCCGTGCCCCGGTTGCTCGCCTTCGTAGTCGCCCCGATCGAAGGCCGCGAAAACTTGGTCTCGCGTCGCCGCGGGAATGCCGGGGCCGGTGTCCTCGATGGCAAAGGCCAGCTGTTCGCCCTCGGGGCGGGCCGTCACGGTGACCCCGCCGGCCGTGGTGTACTTGACGGCGTTATCGATGAGGTTGGAGAGCGCCTGTTCCAGTCGCGTCCGGTCGCCCCGCACCCAGCGCGGGAGCCCGGCATCGACTCGGCAGATCAGATCGATGCCCTTCGCTCGCGCGGTCGGCCGATAGAGGGCGCATTGCCCCTCGATCAGCGAGGGGAGGTCCAGCGGTTCGGTATGCGCCTGCAGGCGGCCACTCTGCAGCTGGCTGAGCTCCAGCAGCGAGTCGATCAGCCCGTGCAGTCGTTCGCCGCCGCGCTGGCAGTATTCGGCGTAGCGCCTGCGCTCCTCCGCCGTGAGGTCCGTCTCGGCGAGCAGCTGGGAGAACCCCATCAGCGCGTTCAGCGGGGTGCGCAGATCGTGGCTGATGGCGTTCAGGAAGTCGCTCTTGGCGCGCAGGGCCTGCTCCAGCTGCTGCTCCACCCACTTCTGATCGCTGATGTCGAAGGTCACGCTCAGGGTGGCGATGAGGTTGTTGTTGCTATCGGTGATCGGGTGGACCGAGAAGACCGCCGGGAAGGTGGTGCCGTCGCTGCGCAGCAGCTCCATCTCGCGGCGCACCGGGGTGGAGTCGTGGCGGAGGTGCTCGATGATGGCCTCCGGGTGGAAGCGGTCCTCGGGGAGGTGGACCAGCGAGACCGGCCGGCCGACCAACTCGTGGCGGGCATACCCGAAGAGCGCCTCGGTGCCGGTGCTCGTCTCCTCGATGATCCCCTCCAGGTCCGTCTTGATCAGGCTGACCGAGGTGGCCGCCTGGAAGATGGCTTCGAGCTCGCGCTGCCGGTGCTCCAGCTGCCGGCGCAGCCGCTGCTCGTTCTCGCGGTGACGCAGCTCGAGCTGCGCGATGAGCAGATCGGCCAGATCCTCCAGCGGGATCAGCTCCTCCTTGCTGATCGTGCGCGGTTCGCGGTCCTGGATGCAGAGGACCCCGACGGGTTGCCCGGCGGGCGTGACCAGTGGGGCACCCGCGTAGAAGCGGATGCCGGGAGGGCCGGTGACGAGCGGATTGTCGTGGAAACGCGGATCGGTGCGCGCGTCCTCGACCACCAGCAGCCCCCCTTCCGCGATGACGTGACCGCAGAACGAGATGGAGCGGGGGGTTTCGCAGTCTTCCAGGCCGCGGGCCGACTTGAACCACTGCCGGTCGCGGTCGACGAAGGAGACCGCGGCGATGGGTACGTCGTAGATTCGGCAGAGGGTGCGGACACAGCGATCGAAGGCCGCCTCGGCCTCGGTGTCGAGGATGCGGTAGCTGTACAGTGCCGCCAGCCGGATGTGTTCGTCATCGGGAATCGGGGCGGACTTCATGGCGCCTCCCTGGGGCGGCCGGTTCGGCTTGGACGGGTTGCACGGGCCGATACGGCTTCCAGGCCCCGGGTCCAGTTCTGCTCAGCATTACCCGCTTCGGGGCGGGGTTTCAAGTGGCCGTGGCACGCGAGCCCCGGCTCTCGCCATTGCCTGCAGAAACAAGGGGGTTGACGCCGGCGGCGATGCCTGTAGAATGCGCACCCGTAACGACACAGCGGGTGTAGCTCAGTGGTAGAGCACAACCTTGCCAAGGTTGGGGTCGTGGGTTCGAATCCCATCACCCGCTCCATCTCCCCTCCCTTTTCCGTTGTTTCCTGCTTCATGGCGCAGTGAATCGCGCCGAGTCCGAGTGGCCCGTCCCTCGCCACGGGCCACCTCCGCGTCTTGTCCGTCAACACATTACCGCTCTGCGTCGCGGTGTGCCGTGCGTACAAACTCGGTGTGCTCGCAGCCCGGGCACGGCGGGATGTGGCCGGGGCGCTGCAGCGTGATGGTGCGCCCGCAGGCGATGCACGCCAGTTCGCCGGGGCCGGCGATCTCGTCGGTGTGGTAGAGGCTGGGCTCGCCGGTGGTTACGAATCCGCGCAGTTCCATGCTGGTGCGGTCGGCCACCGAGGAAAAGGCGTCCCACAGCCAGCTCTCCAGCATCTGTAGGTCCATGCGCAGCCAGTCGCGCAGCGGGTGGTCGTGGCTGCGGTCGGCCAGCCAGGCGCCCGCCTCCTCCAGGTCGCGCTGCAGGGCGTCGCCCACCCGGTCGGCGTCGGCGCGGGGCAGTTCGCCGTCGGCGACCATGGCTCGCTTGACCTCCTCCAGGGCTTGGGCCAGGCGCGGGCCGCCATCCTCGCAGCTGGCGAAGCGCTCGCGCAGGCGGGTGAGCATGCGCTCGTAGCTGGTGGGCAGGTGGCCCGCCTGGTGTTCCGGGTCGGACTTTTTGCTCATGCGGCCTCCGTGTCGGGTCGATGCCATCGCACCTCGGGTACTGGGTACCAAGGTACTAGCAACGCCGGCCGATGTGCAGATTGCTTGCCGGATGCGAGCCTGCCCGGCGGATCCGGGGGCCGCGCAACTAGAACCCCGGGACGTGGCTCCGTTATCCTGCACGGCTCACCTGCCCGGGAAAGCGACAGACACCGATGGACAACCAGTACCGACCGAAAGAGATCGAAGCCGAGGCCCAGGCCTACTGGGAGCAGCAGCAGACCTTCAGGGCGCGCGAGGACACCGGACGCCCCAAGTACTACTGCCTGTCGATGTTCCCGTACCCCAGCGGACGGCTGCACATGGGCCACGTACGCAACTACACCATCGGCGACGTGGTCAGCCGGTATAAGCGCATGCAGGGCTACAACGTCCTCCAGCCCATGGGCTGGGACGCCTTCGGACTGCCCGCCGAGAACGCCGCCATGGAGCGCGGGGTGCCACCGGCAGCGTGGACCCGCGAGAACATCGCCGCCATGCGCGAGCAGCTCAAGGGGCTCGGCTTTGGGTACGACTGGTCCCGCGAGCTGGCCACTTGCGATCCCGACTACTACCGCTGGGAGCAGTGGCTGTTCACGCGGCTCTACCGCAAGGGGCTGGTCTACCGCGATACCGCGGCGGTGAACTGGGACCCGGTGGATCAGACCGTGCTCGCCAACGAGCAGGTGATCGAGGGGCGGGGCTGGCGCTCCGGGGCCCTGGTCGAGCGGCGCGAGATCCCGCAGTGGTTCCTGCGTATCACCGACTACGCCGACGAGCTGCTCGAGGCGCTCGATGAGCTCGAAGGGTGGCCCGAGCAGGTGCGCAATATGCAGCGCAACTGGATTGGCCGTTCCGAGGGCGTCGAGCTGAGCTTCGATCTGGCCGGTCGCGACGAGCAGCTGACCGTCTTTACCACGCGCCCGGACACCCTCTACGGGGTCACCTATATGGGCCTGGCGCCGGAGCATCCGATCAGCCTGGAGCTGTCCGAGGGCAACCCGGCCATCGCCGAGCTGGTTGACGAAGCCCGCTCGGGCGGCACGGCGGAGGCCGATCTGGCCACCCGCGAGAAGCGCGGCGCCGACACCGGGCTCGAGGCCGTGCATCCGCTCACCGGTGAGCGGATCCCGGTCTGGGTTGCCAACTTCGTGCTCATGGAGTACGGGTCCGGCGCGGTCATGGCGGTGCCCGCCCACGATCAGCGTGACTGGGAGTTCGCCAGCGCCTATGGGCTGCCCATCCGGCCCGTCGTGCACCCGGCCGACGGCAGCGAGCTGGACATCTCCGCCGGTGCCTTCAGCGACTACGGCGTGTTGGCCGACTCCGGCCCGTTCAGCGGCATGCCCTCTGATCGCGCCTTCGTGGCCATCGCCGAGCGCCTCGAGGGCGAGGGGCGGGGCCAGCGTCGGGTGCAGTACCGCCTGCGCGACTGGGGTGTGTCGCGGCAGCGCTACTGGGGCGCCCCGATCCCCATGATCCACTGTGCCGACTGTGGCCCGGTCCCCGTTCCCGACGATCAGCTGCCGGTGACGCTGCCCGAGGACGTGGCGATCAGCGGTAGCGGCTCGCCGATCAAGTCCATGCCGTCGTTCTACGAGACCACCTGCCCCGAGTGTGGCGGTGCGGCGCAGCGTGAGACGGACACCTTCGACACCTTCATGGAGTCGTCCTGGTACTTCGCCCGCTTCGCCTGCGCCGATCAGGACAGCGCCATGCTCGACGAGCGGGCGGACCACTGGGCCCCGGTGGATCAGTACATCGGTGGGATCGAGCACGCCGTTCTGCATCTGCTTTACGCGCGTTTCTACCACAAGGTGCTGCGCGACGAGGGGCTGGTCAGCTCCGATGAGCCGTTCACCCGGCTGCTCACCCAGGGCATGGTGCTCAAGGACGGGACCAAGATGTCCAAGTCCAAGGGCAATACCGTCGACCCCCAAGAGCTCGTCGAACGTTTCGGCGCCGATACCGTGCGCCTGTTCACCATGTTCGCGGCGCCGCCGGATCAGTCCCTGGAGTGGTCGGATTCCGGGGTCGAGGGCGCTTACCGCTTCCTGCGCCGCCTCCATGGCCTGGTGCGCGATCACGTCGCACGCGGTTCGGCGCCGGCGCTGGATCCGCAGGCGCTCAGCGACCCCCAGCGCGATTTGCGGCGCAAGGTTCACGAGACCATCGCCAAGGCCTCCGATGACATCGGCAAGCGCTTCACCTTCAATACCGCCATCGCGGCGGTGATGGAGCTGTGCAACGCCTTGGGCAAGGCCGGGGACGACAGCGACGCTGGCCGTGCGGTGATGCAGGAGGGGCTGGAGGCAGCCGTGCTGATCCTGGCGCCGATCACCCCGCACCTTTGCCACCACCTGTGGTTCGAGCTCGGCCATACGGCCCCGGTGGTCGAGGCCGCCTGGCCCGAGGCGGACGAGCAGGCGCTGGTCCGTGACGAGGTGGAGCTGGTGGTCCAGGTTAACGGCAAGCTTCGCGGCCACGTCACCCTGCCCGCCGACGCCGATGAGCAGCAGGCCCGGGAGGCGGCGCTGGCCGAGCACAACGTGCAGCGCTTCGTGGCCGACAAGGAGATCAGGAAGGTGGTCTTCGTCCCCGGCAAGCTCATCAACGTGGTGGCCAAGTAGCGGCCTTCCGCCGCCAGGGGGTGCGGATGCGATTATCGTGGCGGAACCGGTCCCAGGGGGTGGTCGGGCTGCTGGGCGTGGCAGTACTGGCCCTGGCGCTGAGCGCCTGCGGCTGGCAGCTGCGTGGCGCCCCGGGCGGGATCTCGCTGGACGACCGGGTCATTCAGGTGGTGGACGAGGCGGGTAGCAGCGAGCTGCGCCGCGAGGTGCGCCGCGCCATCGAGGGGGGCGGCGGGCAGTACACCGAGAGCGCCGCCGGTGCCGAGTGGGTGCTGACCCTGCACGGTCGGGGCAGCAGCCGCGACACCGCCTCGGTCGGGGCCGGCGGTGATGTGCTCGACTACCGGCTGACCTACACCATCGACTACAGCGTGGTCGATGCCGAGGGCGAGACGCGCATCCAGCGCACCTCGTTGGATGCCCAGCGCACCTTTGCCGATCCGGACGGCGGGGCCGACGAGCGCCGGGCCCGCGAGGCGGAGTTGGAGGAGGAGCTGCGAGCCGACGCCGTGCGCTTGCTGATGCTGCGGCTCCAGGCCCTGCGCTGATGGCCGAGCGGCCGGAGACCCTGCATCGCCAGCTCGAGCGCGGGGTGCTGCCCCGGGTCTGCTTCATCGCCGGGGAGGAGCCGCTGCTCCAGCGCGAAGCCGCCGACGCCGTGCGCCGTGCGGCCCGCGAGGCCGGGCACGCCGAGCGCGAGGTGCTCGATGTCGATGCCGGGTTCGACTGGGGGCGGCTGACCGAGGCTGCGGGCAGCCTGTCGCTGTTCGGCGATCGCCGCCTCCTGGAGGTGCGCATGCCCGGCGGCAAGCCCGGGCGCGACGGGGCCGAGGCCCTCAAGTCCTACTGCCGCGACGCCCCGGAGGACACCGTCTTGCTGGTGACCAGTGGCCGCCTGGAGCGTTCGGCCCGGGAGGCGGCGTGGGCGCGGGCGCTGGCCGGGGCCGGCATCTTTGTCTACTGCTGGCCGGTGCCGGGCCGCGACATGCCGCGCTGGGTGGCCGAGCGGCTGCGCCGCGCCGGGCTGCAGGCGGACCCCGAGGCGGCGGCGCTCATCGCCGAGCGCTCCGAGGGCAACCTGCTGGCTGCGGACCAGGCGGTGGAGAAGCTGCGCCTGCTCGTCGGCAGCGGGGGCGGTGTGGATGTCGAGACGGCCGCCGGGGCCCTGGCCGACAGCGCCCGCTATACCGTGGACGATCTGGCCGACGCTGCCCTGGACGGGGAGTGGACGCGGGCGCTGCGCGTTCTGGCCGCGCTGGAGGAGGAGGGCGTGCAGCCTCCGCTGATCCTCTGGGCCCTGGCCCGGGATATCCGTGTGGCGGCACGGCTGGCGGCCGGCGCCGACGAGGGCGTGCTGCAGCGCGAGCGGATCTGGAAGCGGCGGGCCGCGCGGTTGCGCAATGCCGCCCGCCGGCGCCCGGTGGCCACCTGGCGGCAGTTGCTGCAGCGCTGCCACCGGGTGGATCGGGCGATCAAGGGGCTCCCGCCGGGGGAGCCGTGGGAGCAGCTGCGGGCCCTGGTCTCTCGCCTGGCGCGTGCCATGGCAAAATAGTGCCGGAAGGTACACCCTGTTCCTGATCGAGGCCATTTGAGCAAACCCGATGAGTGCAGAGCAGTCGAGCGACATCACCGAGACCATCCGGCGGGTCGGGCAGCAGGCCCGGGCGGCCGGGCGTGCCCTGGCACGTTCCGGCACCGGGGCGCGTAACAGCGCCCTGGCAGCCATTGCCGCCCGCATCGAGGCGGGTGCCGAGGCCATCGCCGCGGCCAACGCCGCGGACCTGGACGCTGCCCGCGAGGCCGGGCTCGATCCGGCCCTGATCGACCGCATGGAGCTGACCCCGGGGCGCATCCAGGGTATGGCCGACGGGTTGCGCGAGATCGCCGGGCTGCCGGACCCGGTTGGCGCGGTGCGCGAACTCTCCGCGCGGCCCTCGGGGATCCAGGTCGGCCGCATGCGCATGCCCATCGGGGTGATCGGCATCATCTACGAGTCTCGTCCCAACGTCACCGCCGATGCCGCCGGGCTGTGCATCAAGTCGGGCAACGCCACCATCCTGCGCGGCGGCTCCGAGGCGATCCGTTCCAATCGGGCCATCGCCGAGCAGATCCGCGCCGGGCTGGAAGATGCCGGGCTGCCCGGCGACGGCGTCCAGGTGGTCGCGACCACGGATCGGGATGCCGTCGGCGCCCTGATCCAGATGCCCGAGTCGGTGGACGTGATCGTCCCGCGCGGCGGCAAGGGCCTGGTCGAGCGCATCGCGCGCGAGGCGCGGGTGCCGGTGATCAAGCACCTCGATGGGGTCTGTCACGTCTACATCGACGGGGCGGCCGATACCGACAAGGCAGTGGCCATCGCCGTCAATGCCAAGACGCAGCGCCTGGGCACCTGCAACACGATGGAGACGCTGCTGGTGGACGAGGCCGCCGCCGGGCGCGTCCTCCCGGAGATCGGCCGCCAGTTGCGCGAGGCCGGGATCGAGGTGCGCGGCTGCCAGCGCACCCGGGACCGGCTCGCCGAGGCTGTACCTGCCACGGAAGCGGACTGGGCTACCGAATACCTGGGGCCGACCCTCTCGGTGCGAGTGGTGGACGGTTTCGAAGAGGCCGTGGCGCACATCGAGCGCTATAGCTCCGGGCATACCGAGGCCATCGTCACCGAGAGTTATCCGCTGGCCCAGCGCTTCCTCCGCGAGGTGGATTCCAGCTCGGTGATGGTCAATGCCTCGACCCGTTTCGCCGACGGTCAGGAGTACGGCCTCGGTGCCGAGATCGGGATCAGCACCGACAAGCTCCACGCCCGCGGCCCGGTGGGGCTGGAAGGGCTGACCACCGAGAAGTGGATCGTCCTTGGTGACGGCCACGTCCGCAGCTGACAGCGAGGTGAGTCGCCGCGTGAGACAACCGCTGCGCACCATTGGCCTGCTTGGTGGCACGTTCGACCCGATCCACTACGGTCACCTGCGCCCGGCTGAGGAGGTCCGCGAGGCGGTACAACTCTCCGAGCTGCGCCTGATCCCGGCGCGCATCCCGCCCCACCGCGCTCGCCCGCGGGTCGGGCCGGAGCAGCGGGCGGAGCTGGTGCGCCGGGCCGTGGCGGGCAATCCCAGCGCCTGTGTCGATGAGCGCGAGCTCCATCGCGACGGCCCCTCCTACACCGTCGACACGCTGGCCGAGCTCCGAGCCGAGCTGGGCGGGGTCTCGCTTTGTCTGATCCTTGGCTACGACACGTTCCTGGGCCTGCCGGGCTGGTCGCGCTGGCGGCTGCTGTTCGAGCGTGCCCACGTCGTGGTCACTGAG
Organism: Halorhodospira halophila; assembly: GCF_016653405.1. Taxonomy (NCBI): domain Bacteria; kingdom Pseudomonadati; phylum Pseudomonadota; class Gammaproteobacteria; order Chromatiales; family Ectothiorhodospiraceae; genus Halorhodospira; species Halorhodospira halophila. The sequence continues at coordinate 6,418 of NZ_NHSN01000027.1, read as the reverse complement.
CGGCCCGGCGTGCGCGGCGCGCTGCCCGAAGCACTTGCCGAGGAAGTGGCCGACCGCGTCACCGAAGAGCCGGCGGGCCTGCGTCATAGCCCGGCCGGGCGCATCCTGTTCCAGGCGGTGACACCGGTGGATATCTCCGCCACGGGGATCCGCCGTTCCCTGGCCGTGGGTCGGTCCGTGCGCTATCTGCTGCCCGAGGCGGTGCGGCAGCGGGTGGTCGAGGCGGGCTGGTACGGCTATCCGCAGTTGTAAGAGGTCGTCATGGTGGTGGAAGAGCTGGAGCAACGGATCCGCGAGTCCCTCGACGGGATCAAGGCCCTGGACACGGTGGCCATTGATGTCCGCGGGCGCACGCCGGTGACCGACCTGATCGTGGTCACCACTGGCACCTCCCGTCGCCACGTGCACGCGGTGGCGCGCAGCCTGGTCGACGACGCCAAGGCCAGCGGGCTGACGCCGCTGGGCGTGGAGGGCGACGAGCCGAACTCGGAGTGGGTGCTGATCGACCTGGGTGATGCCGTGGTCCACGTCATGACCCGGGAGAGCCGCGATTTCTACCGGCTTGAGCGCATGTGGGAGATGGACGAGGCGTGCGCCTCCACCTCGTCGCAGTAGGCCAGAAGCCGCCGCGCTGGGTGCGGGACGGTTTCGAGGACTACGCCCGGCGCCTGGGCAGGGGGTGGCGTCTGGAACTGCACGAGGTCAGTGCCGGCGGGCGCGGCAACGACGACCCCCACGCCCGCGAGCGCGAGGGCGAGCGGCTACTCCGGGCGCTGCCGTCGCGGGCGGTCTGCGTGGCCCTGGACGAGGCCGGCAAGCCCCGCGACACCCGGCAGTGGGCGCGCAGCCTGGAGCGCTGGAGCCACGAGGGTGGCGAGGCAGCCTTCGTCATCGGCGGCGCCGACGGGCTGAGTGAGGCGGTCCGCGAGCGCGCCGATGCCTGTTGGTCGCTGTCGCCGCTGACCCTTCCGCACATGCTGGTGCGGGTGCTGGTCGCCGAGCAGGTCTACCGCGCCTGGACGCTGCTCAGCGGGCATCCGTATCATCGAACCTGAGCGCACCGCCACAAGGTCTAGGGAAATGGAGCCTTACATCATCCTCGCATCCGGGTCGCCCCGCCGGCGCGAATTGCTCGAGCGCATTGGTATCGGGTATCACACGCTGCCGGTCGCCGTCGACGAAACCCCGGAGCCCGGTGAGGGCGCCGAGATGTTCGTCCTGCGCATGGCCCTGGAGAAGGCCCGGCGCGGCTACGCCGCTGCTGAGCAAAAGGCGCCGGCGCTCGGCGCGGATACCGCGGTGGTCCTCGACGGTGAGATCCTTGGCAAGCCCGCCAGCGAGGCCGACGCCCACGGTATGCTCGAGCGCCTGTCGGGGCAGACCCACCGGGTGGTGACCGGGGTGGCGCTGGTCGACGATCGCGAGGCCACCCGGCTGTCGGTCAGCCAGGTGACCCTGCGCGAGATCACCGCCGAGGAGCGGGCCCGCTACTGGGCCAGCGGCGAGCCGGTGGACAAGGCTGGGGCCTACGCCATCCAGGGCCGGGGCGGGGTCTTCGTCGAACACCTGGAGGGTAGTTACACCGGGGTCATGGGGCTGCCGCTCTACGAGACCACGCTGCTGCTCGACAAGCTCGAGATCCCCTGGCGCGAGCGCTGGTAGGGGGCGCGTGAGCCAGGAGATCCTCATCAACCTCACCCCCCGCGAGACGCGGGTGGCCCTGGTCGAGAACGGCGTCCTTCAGGAGGTCCACCTGGAGCGGGCCCGCCGCCGCGGGCTGGTGGGCAACATCTACCTGGGCCAGGTGCGCCGCGTGCTGCCCGGTATGCAGGCAGCCTTCGTGGATGCCGGGCTGGAGCGCACCGCCTTCCTGCACGTCTCGGATCTGCAGCGCGAATCCGGCGGACCCCCGCCCCCCATCGACCGGCTGCTGCGCGAGCAACAGGCGCTGCTGGTGCAGGTCATCAAGGACCCGATCGGCAACAAGGGGGCCCGGCTCACCACGCAGATCACCGTGCCCTCGCGCTACCTGGTCCTGACCCCGCACTCCGCGGGCGTGGGCATTTCGGCGCGGATCGAGGAGGAGGCCGAGCGCGAGCGGCTGCGTGCGGTGGCTCAGGGGTTCGACGCCGAGCGCGGGGAGGCCGGGCTGATCTTCCGCACCGCGGCGGAGGGGGCCGCGGACGAGGCGTTGAGTGCCGACCACGACTTCCTCGTGCGGCTCTGGGAGAGCATCCGCCGGCGCGCCGGCGAGGCGCAGCCCGGGACCCTGGTCCACGAGGATCTGCCCCTGCTGCTGCGTGCCCTGCGGGATCTGGCCACCCGGGACTTGGAGCGGGTTCGGGTGGACTCCCGCGAGGGTTACCTTCGCCTGCGTGACTTCTGCAAGGACCTGCTGCCCCATGTTGCCGAGCGGGTGGAGCTTTACGCCGGCGAGCGGCCGATCTTCGATCTCTACGGGGTTGAAGAGGAGATCGAGCGCGCTCTGTCGCGCCGTGTGGATCTCAAGTCCGGCGGGCATCTGATCATCGATCAGACCGAGGCGATGACCACCATCGATGTGAACACCGGTGGTTTCGTCGGCAATCGCAACGTCGATGAGACCATCTTCAAGACCAACCTGGAGGCCGCCCAGGCCATCGCCCGGCAGCTGCGCCTGCGCAACCTCGGCGGCATCATCATCGTCGATTTCATCGACATGACCGACGCCGAGCACCGCCGCCAGGTTCTGCGTGCCCTGGAAAAGGCCCTCGAGCGGGATCACGCCAAGACGCAGATCGGTGCCGTCTCCTCGCTGGGGCTGGTGGAGATGACCCGCAAGCGGACGCGGGAGAGCCTCGAGCAGGTGACCTGCGAGCCGTGTCCGACCTGCGGTGGCCGGGGTACGGTGAAGAGCGCCGAAACGGTGGTCTACGAGATCTTCCGCGAGATCCTGCGCGAGGTGCGCCAGTTCGAGTCGCAGCGGGTGATCGTGCTGGCCGCGCCGTCGGTCGTTGAGGTGCTACTCGACGAGGAATCCACCAGCCTGGCGCAGCTTGAGGAGTTCATCGAGCGACCCATCGAGCTGCAGGTCGAGTCCCTCTACGTGGCCGACCAGTACGACGTCATTCCCGTATAATCCGTCGTTATGGTTGCCCTGATGCGCCGCTTCGGCCCGCGCGTGCTGCGCGGCCTGCGCCTGGTGCTGCTGGCGGCGCTGTTCGGCGCTGCAGCACTGCGTCTGGCCGTCTGGCTGGCCCCCAACTTGAACGCGCCGGTGGAACGGTTGGCTGCCGAGGCCCTCGGGGCGCCGGTGGCCGTGGACAGTGCTGATCTGGTCTGGCGCGGCCTGTGGCCGGGGATCGAGCTGACCGGTGTGCGGGTCGGGGACGAGGCGCCGATCACCCTGGAGCGGACCACGCTGACCCCTGCGCCGCTGGAGAGCCTGCGTGCCGGCGCGCTCCGGTGGGCCGCCGTGTCGGCGGCGGGGTTGCGCGTCACCGTGGAGGCGGACCGGCATGGCTGGTCCGTGCCGGGGCTGGGGGGCGGGGTGCAGCAAGGGGCGGCGGCGCTGGACCTGCGGGCGGTCCCGCGGCGTGTGGCGTTGCGCGATGCCGCCGTGGAGCTGATCCCCCGCCGGGGTACGGCCGGGGAGCGTGTCCGTTTCGAGCTGGCCGGACGCCGCGACGCCGAGGCGCTGGAGTTCGGCCTGCGCAGCGCTGGGGACGAGGCTGGGCCGGGCCGGGGGCTGCAGCTGGCCGCCCGGTTGCCCTTGCAGGCGCCCGCCGCGGCGACCGTTTATGCGGCGTTTGACGGGGTCGCCGTGGCTCCCTGGGCAGCCGTCCTGACCGATACGCGTGCCTCCGGGATCCTCGACGGTCGGCTCTGGCTGGAGCTGGCCGACGGCCGGGCCGATGCTCTCCACGGCAATCTGCGCGGTCGTGACCTGGGCATGGAGCCGCGGCGGCCGGCGCCGGGAGTCGACAACCTGGCCGCCGAGGCGCGCTTTGCCGGGCGGGACTGGACCGCTGAACTGGCCGCGGCCGAGACGGCGCTCGAGCTGCCCTGGTTGTTCCGGGAGGATGTCGCCGTGGGCCGGGCCCGGGCAGTGCTCGGCGGTAGCTGGCAGCCCGACGGGCGCTGGTCCGTCGAGCTGCCGCGGGTGTTTGTCGAGAACGCCGATACCCGCGCCAGCGGGCGCGGGTCGCTCACCGGCGGCGATGGTGACACCCCGCGGTTGTTCCTGCGCGCCAGCGCCGATGAAATCCCCATCGAGCGGGTGCCCGCCTACGTGCCGGCCGGGGTCACGCCACCGGAGGTGGTCGAGTGGCTGGAGGACGGCCTGCTCGGCGGCACCGCCCACGGTGCCGAGCTGCTCTTCTTCGGCCGTCCCGACCGCTTCCCCTTCGACGCCGGTGACGGTGTCTTCGACGTCCGTGCCGGGGTGCGCGGTGGCCAGTTGCGTTACGACCGCGGTTGGCCGCGGCTGACCGGCATCCACGCCGACCTGCGCTTCCATAACGCCAGCATGGCCATCACCGGTCGCGGGTACACCAACGGGGTGGAACTGCGCGACGTGGCGGTGGGTATCCACGATCTGCGCGAGCCCATCCTCACCGTGCGCGGTCGAGGCGAGGGCGATGCCGGTGGTGGTCTGGGCTTCCTCGCCGGCTCTCCGCTGGGGCGCGAGTGGCTCGGCGATCCGGTGCCGCTGTACGCCAGCGGCCCGATGGCCCTCGACCTGGATCTGGCCGTGCCCCTGGAGATGGTTCACCCCGAGACGGTCCTGCTCGACGGCCGGGTGCAGCTCCACGGGGTCGATGCGGGCATCGATCGCTGGGTGCATGCCCAGGCACTGACCGGTGCCCTGAGCTTCGATGCCGCCGGCATACGCAGCGCCGGGGAGCTGACCGGCCGCTGGGGCGGCGAACCGCTGTCGATTGGGGTGCGTACCGCCACCGTGGAAGGGCGGTCGCGCATCCTCCTCGACGCCGCCGGTCATGGCACGCCAGCGAGCCTGCTCGAGGGGCTGGCCGAGGATCCGGCCTGGCTGAGCGGTGCCGCCCCGTGGTCGGTCCGTGCCCGCCTGCCAGCCTTCCAGCCGCACCTCCAGAGGCCGGAGATGAGCCTGCGGGTGCGCTCGAGCCTCGCAGGCACGCAGATGGCCCTGCCGGCACCGTTCGGGGTCGAGCGCGACGAGCGCCGCCACGTGCAGGCGGACTTGGGCTTCTCGGCCGGGGGGCTCGAGTCGTACTGGCTGAGCTACGGTGAGGAGCTGATGCGCGCCGGGGCGGCGGCGGGCGAAGACGGCCTGCCGCGGTCGCTGGCCCTGCGCTTCGGCCCCGGTGCGTTGAGGTTGCCGACCCGCGGGAGTGTCGTCGAGGGCCGGATCGACGAGCTGGACCTCGATGCCTGGCGGCGCTGGCTGATCGGGCAGGCCGGCGACGGTCTGTCCGGTCTGGGTGCGCAGGGCGCGGCCTGGCGGCCGCCGCTGCCGCTGCGTGGCCACTTGCGCGTCGGCGATCTGACCGTCGGCGCACGGGGGTACGGCGACCAGACGCTGGCGGCGGAGTGGTACGCCGATCAGCCCGGGCAGCTAGCCCTGCGCGGCGATCTGATCAGCGGTCAGGTCACCTGGGACGAGGCGTTGAGGCGGGTCCGGGCCGACCTGGATCACCTGGATCTGCCGGTGCCGCAGGCTGCCCCGGATGCCGGGCCGGACCTGGTTGACCCCCGTCCCCGCATGGCCGGGCCCGGCGCGGCGGCTTGGCCCGAGGTGGATATCGACGTGGCCAGTGTGCGTCTCGCCGGCCGCGTGGCCGGTGCCGGTCGAGTCCGGCTGCGCCCCCGCGGCGAGGTGCTGTACATGGATGAAGCCAGTATCCGCGGGCCCACGCTGCACCTGGTGACCAGCGGGGAGTGGCGGCCCACCGGAACGGCACTGCGGGGCCGGCTGCGCAGCGGCGATGTGGGGGATCTGCTCGGATTGCTGCAGGCACCGCGGGCGGTGACAGTGGCGGACGTCGACATCTCCGCCGAGCTCGGCTGGCCCCAGGCTCCGTGGGGGGTGGAGCTGGCCGATCTGGTGGGCGCGGTGCGGGTGCGCATGAACGACGGGCGCATCACCGACGTGGATCCGGGCGCCGGGCGCGTGGTGGGGCTGCTGGGGCTGCGTATGCTGCCGAGGCGGATCCTGCTCGACTTCGCCGACCTCTCCGGGCAGGGTTTTGCCTTCGATCGCATCAGCGGCCGGGTGACCGCTGCCGGTGGCTACGCCCACGTCGATGATCTGCGCATCGCCGGACCGGCGGCGCGCGTTACCATATCGGGGAACATGAATCTGGCGCAGCGTGTCTACGATAATCATGTCGTTGTCGAGCCGCGCCTCGGGGCGACGTTGCCGCTACTCGGGGCGCTGCTCGACAACGACATGATTATC
>NZ_NHSN01000026.1 GCF_016653405.1 Halorhodospira halophila | reverse complement strand
CCGGCGGTTTCCTGGCCGATCAACTGCTGGGCGAGGGGGTGGACCGGGCAGCGGCGGTGCGCTATCGCGTGGCGGGGCCGTGGCACGAGCCCCGCGTCATCAGGCTTGGAGTCGAGGATGCAACACAGCGCTAATCGAGCCCGGGGGCTCTCCGAGAACGGCCAGTCCCGGCGTCACAACCTGGCGGCGGTGCAGATGGCCTCGGGCCCCCACGTCGAGGCCAACCTCCAGGAGGCCGAACGGCTCATCGGCGAGGCCGCCGAGGCCGGGGCCGAGCTGGTGGTCCTGCCCGAGAACTTCGCCATCATGGGCTACCAGGACACCGACAAGCTCAAGCACGCCGAGGCCGAGGGCAACGGTCCCATCCAGGCGTTCCTAGCCGAGCAGGCCCGTCGCCACCGAATCGTGCTGGTCGGCGGCACCATCCCGCTGCAGGGCGCGACTCCTGAGCGCATCCGGCCGGCGGCGACGGTCTACGGTCCCGATGGCAGCCGCCTGGCCTGCTACGATAAGATTCATCTATTCGATGTAGAGGTGGCTCCAGGCGAGGCCTATCGGGAATCGAACACCCAGCAGCCCGGGGAGACCCCGTTGGTGGTGGAGACGCCGCTCGGGCGGCTCGGCGTGGCAGTCTGCTACGACCTGCGCTTCCCGGAGCTATTCCGCGAGCTGGCCGCCCAGGGGGCAGAGATCCTAGCGGTTCCATCGGCCTTCACCGCCGTGACCGGCGAGGCGCACTGGAGCGTGCTGGTCCGTGCCCGGGCCATCGAGAATCTCTGCTACGTGGTGGCGTCGGATCAGGGCGGCTACCACGTCAATGGCCGTGAGACCCACGGTGAGAGCATGATCGTCGACCCGTGGGGGCGCGTCATGAAGAGCCTGGAACGCGGCGCCGGGGTGATCACCGTGGAGGTGAGCCTGAGCCGCCTGCACGAGATCCGGGAGCGTTTCCCGGCCCTCCTTCACCGCAAGTTGTAGGTGACCGAATGATGAACCACGCCGAAGCCGCTACTGCGACCCCGGACCCGCTTCGTCAAGCCGAGGAGCGGTTGCTGGCCCCGGCCGCACTCGACGAGGCGCGCCTCGGTCAGGTGTTCAGCCGCCTGCTGCGCCCAGGCGTGGACTTCGCCGATCTCTATTTCCAGGCCGCCCGGCGCGAGGCCTGGGTGCTTGAGGACGGCATCGTCCGCGAGGGCAGCCATAGCATCGACCGCGGTGTGGGTGTACGTGCCGTCAGCGGCGAGAAGACCGGGTTCGCCTACTGCGACGAGATTGGTCTGGAGGCGTTGCTGGATGCCTCCTCGGCTGCTGGTGCGGTGGCGCGCAGCGGACAGAGCCGCAGCCTGGCCGCCTTCCGCAGCGGTGCCGTGGGCGGGCTCTACCACGGCGATGATCCGCTGGCGAGCCTCAGCGCGGACGACAAAGTGGCCCTGCTGCACCGTGCCGAGGCCGCGGCGCGTGCCGTCGACCCGCGCATCGTCCACGTGGTGGTGAGCCTGGCCGGTGCCCACGACACCATCCTGGTGGCGAACTCCGAGGGCGGCTGGGCCGGGGATATCCGCCCGCTGGTCCGGCTCAACGTCTCGGTGCTGGCGGCCGCCGGCGAGCGCCGCGAGAGCGGGGCTTCCGGTGGGGGCGGGCGTTACGACTACACGCGTTTCGTCGAGCCGGAGCGTGTCGAGGCCTATGCCCGCGAGGCGGCCCGTCAGGCGCTGGTCAACCTCGAGGCCGAAGAGGCGCCGGCGGGGAATCTGCCCGTGGTCCTCGGTCCCGGGTGGCCCGGGGTGCTCCTGCACGAGGCCGTCGGCCATGGCCTGGAGGGGGATTTCAACCGCAAGGGGACCTCGGCATTCACCGACCGCATTGGCGAGCGGGTGGCCTCTCCGCTGTGCACCGTCGTCGACGACGGTACCATCGCCCATCGGCGGGGGTCGCTGAACATCGATGACGAGGGCCACCCCAGCCAGTGCAACACCCTGATCGAGGACGGGGTGCTCACCGGCTACATGCAGGACCGGCAGAATGCCGGACTGATGGGCATGGCGCGCACCGGTAATGCCCGCCGGGAGTCCTACGCCCACCTGCCCATGCCGCGGATGACCAATACCTACATGCTCGCCGGTCCCCACGACCCCGACGAGATCATCGCCTCGGTGGACCGGGGGCTGTACGCGGTGAACTTCGGCGGCGGCCAGGTGGACATCACCTCGGGCAAGTTCGTCTTCTCGGCCAGCGAGGCCTACTGGATCGAGAACGGGCGTATCCAGCACCCGGTCAAGGGCGCGACCCTCATCGGCAACGGGCCGGATGTGCTCACACGGGTGAGTATGGTGGGCAACGACCTGAAGCTCGACGGCGGTATCGGGGTCTGCGGCAAGGAGGGGCAAAGCGTCCCCGTGGGGGTCGGCCAACCAACGCTCAGGGTCGACGGCATGACCGTCGGCGGCACCCAGGCCTGATCGCCCCGCGCCGTCGCCTGGAAACCCAACTGACAACGGAGAAGGCGAATCCATGCCGGATCCCCGCAACGAACTACCCGCCCCGGCAGCGCTGGAAGGTCTGGTGCAGCAGGCCCTCGACGAGGCCCGCGGGCACGGGGCCGATGCTGCCGAGGCGGCCTGCTCCGGCGACATCGGCCTTTCGGTGAACGTTCGCAAGGGTGAGATCGATACCCTGGAGCACCACCGTGGCCGGGATATGGGGGTCACCGTGTACTTCGGTGGCCGCAAGGGCAGTGCCTCGGCCGGGGAGCTGTCCGAGCAGGCGGTGCGCGAAGCCGTGCAGGCGGCCTGCGACATCGCCCGCTACACCTCCGAGGACCCTGCGAACGGTCTGGCACCGGCCGAGCGCATGGCGGTGGACCCGCCGGACCTCGACCTCGATCACCCCTGGCCCCTGTCGGCGGACGACGCCGTGGAGCTCGCCCGCGACTGCGAGGCGGCGGCGGTGGAGGCCGATCGGCGTATCGAGAACACCGAGGGTGCCGGGGTCAGCATCCACCGCGGCCTGCACGCCTACGGCAACAGCCACGGTTTCTTTTCGGTGCTGCCGGAGTCGCGCCACGGTATCCACTGCGTGGCGGTGGCCGGACGCGGCGAGGCCATGCAGCGCGACCACTGGTACAGCGTGGCCCGCGACCCCGCGGCTCTGGAGGAGGCCCGGGCTGTGGGGCGCCAGGCGGCCGAGCACGCCGTGGCCCGGCTTGGCGCCGAGAGTCTCAACACCGAACGGGTACCGGTGCTCTTCCGTGCTCCCGTGGCCCGCGGGCTGGTGGGCCATCTGGTCTCGGCGGTCCGGGGCAGTGCCCTGTACCGGCAGGCTTCGTTCCTGGTCGACAGCGCCGGCGAGCAGCTCTTCCCCGCCTGGCTGCATATGGTCGAGCGGCCGCACATTTGCCGGGCGCTGGGCAGCACGGCGTTCGATGCGGAAGGGGTGGCCACCACCGAGTCGGCGCTGGTGCAGGACGGGGTGCTGCAGCGCTATGTGCTGGACAGCTACTCCGCCCGCCGTCTGGGCCTGGAGACCACAGCCAACGCCGGCGGCGTCCACAACCTGGAGGTCAGCGGCGGCGATGAGGACTTCGACGCCCTGCTCCGGCGCATGGGCCGCGGGTTGGTGGTCACTGAGCTGATGGGCCAGGGGGTCAACCTGGTCACCGGCGACTACTCCCGTGGTGCCGCCGGTTTCTGGGTGGAGAACGGGGCCATCGACCGCCCGGTCCAGGAGATCACCATCGCCGGCCATCTGCGCGATCTTTTTGCCGGCATCCAGGCGGTGGGCGGCGACGTGGACCGGCGCGGCAACATCCGCTGTGGCTCGATCCTGGTCGAGGAGATGACCGTCGCCGGGCAGTGAGCGTCCGGTGCCGGGCGCGGGTCAACCGTGCTCGGTCTCGCCGAAGCCCTCGGCCACCAGACGGGTTAGGGCCTCGAGGGCGGCCTCGGCGTCCGCGCCCTCGGCCTCAATGGTGATCGTGGCCTGATGGCCGGCGGCGAGCATCATCAGTCCCATGATGCTCTTGCCGTTGACGCGCTTGTCCCCGTAGCGGACGTGGATCTCGCTCTCGTACTCGCTGGCGATGGTCACGAAACGGGCGGCGGCCCGGGCGTGGAGTCCGAGGCGGTTGGTGATGGTGGCTTGTTGCTCGATCATGACGGCGGGGCTCCTTCACCGACCGCGATGATGCCGGCTCGGCCGCCGGCAGCGGCGGATTCGGCCAGTTCGTCGAGGGATCGCCCGGGGTAGTTGAAGACGCGCAGGAGCATCGGCAGGTTCAGGCCGGTGACCACCCGGCAGTGGCGGTCGGTGCCGGCCGCCACGGCGACGTTGGAGGGGGTGGAGCCGTAGGCGTCGGAGAGGATGAGGACCCCGGCCCCCTGGTCGAGCCGGGTGATCAGGGCGCCGGCGCGTTCGAGTAGCTCGTTGCGCTCGTCCTCGTTGAAGACCTCCAGCGACTCGGTCTGCAGCGGGCAGATGCCGAGCGTGCGCGAGGCCGTGGCCAGGATCTCCGAGCCGATGTGTCGGTGGGCGACGATGAGCAGTCCGACCCTCATGACAGCTCCCGGTGGCGCAGGGTCACGTGGCTGCAGTCAGCCTGCAGTGCTGCGGCCAGCCGCTCGGCGAGGTAGACCGAACGGTGCTGCCCGCCGGTGCAGCCGATGGCCACGGTCAGGTAGCTGCGCCCTGACTGCTGATGGACCGGCAGCCAGTGGCGAATCATCGTGTCGATCTGGTCGAACAGGGTCTCGGTTTCGGGCTGCGCCTCCAGGAAGGCGCGGACGCTGTCATCGCGGCCGGTGTAGGCGCGCAGCCGAGGCTCCCAGTGTGGATTGGGCAGGCAGCGGGCGTCGAAGACGTAGTCGGCGTCCGTGGGGATGCCGTGCTTAAAGCCGAAGGACTGGACCAGCACCGACACGCCGCTGCGCTCGCCCGCGACCCGCTCGGAGATCAGCCCGCGCAGGTCGTGGACCGTGGTCCGCGAGGTGTCGATACTCCAGTCGGCCACCTCGCGCAGCGGTTCGAGCAGGGCGCGCTCGGCGCGCAGGGCGTCGGCCAGCGGCTGATCGCCCTCGGCGAGGGGGTGGCGCCGCCGGGTCTCGCTGTAGCGGCGCATGAGGATGGCGTCTTCGGCGTAGAGGAACAGCACCTCGGTGGCGATGCCCTGCTCGCGCAGCGCAGTCAGCGTCTCGGGCAGGCGCTGCAGGTCGCGGGGCGGGTTGCGGGCGTCCAGCCCCACCGCGAAGCGCTCGCCGGTGGGTGCGTCGCGATTCTGCGCGTAGCGGGCCAGCTCGCCGATCAGGCTCACTGGCAGGTTATCGATGCAGTAGTAACCGGCGTCTTCCAGGGTGTGCAGGGCGACGCTCTTGCCCGAGCCCGACAGGCCGCTGACCACGATCAGGCGCAGTTCGCTCATGCCGGCACCCCGTGGTTCCGGCCGCTGCGCTGGTGTGTTGCGACCTCCGCGACGAGGCGGCCGGCGGCGGCCTCGATCAGCGGCGCCAGCGGCCGGCGTTCGCTGTCGGTCAGGGTCACCCGGGGTAGGGCCAGGCCGAGCAGTTCGCGGTGATCGCGCCGGCCGTGCAGGGCGGCCTCGGCTTCGGTGGGGCCGGGAGCGCGCTGGAGCTGGATGCACAGAGCCACGGCGGTCTCGCTGCGCAGCGCCGCGGGGCCGTAGAGTTCGGTGATGTCCACCAGGCCGAGGTCGCGCAGGTAGAGCAGCCCCCGCCCCTGCTGCGGACCGGCGCCGAGCAGGCGGTCACCGTCGCGGCGCAGCTGTACGGCGTCGTCGGCCACCAGGGCGTGACCACGGTCGAGCAGCGCCAGGGCGGCGTCGCTCTTGCCCACGCCGCTGGGGCCCTCCAGCAGGATCCCGCGGCCGTGGACCGCCATCAGCAGGCCGGGGATGACCGGCCGGTTCCCGGCCGCGTTCACGATGGGTCGGCGTGCGACTGCCATTCGCGCAGGGCCATCTGCAGCTCGTCCCCGTCCGAGGAGCGGCGCAGCCGCTCGCACAGGCTGCTGTCGCTGAACATCTCGGCAAGGCTGGCGAGGATCTGCAGGTGCTCGTCGGTGAAGTGCTCGGGTACGACGAGGGCGAAGAGCAGGTCCACCGGTGCCTTGTCGAAGGCGTCGAAATCGATGCCCCGGTCCAGGCGGATGAGGGCCCCGATGGCGCGGTCGATCCCGTCGATGCGGGCGTGGGGCACGGCGACGCCGTGCCCCAGGCCCGTGCTGCCCAGTCGCTCACGGGCCAGCAACCGGTTGCTGATCTCCCGGGCGTCGAGGCCGTCGCCGCTGGCCCCGATCAGCTCGCCTATGCGCAGGAGCACCTGCTCCTTGTCCTCGATGCCGCTCTCGCAGCGAACACGTTCCGGCGTGATGAGTTGCTCGATGTCCATGGAGTGTCCGATCGGCTGGCCCGCTGAACCGCGTCCCGCCGCCTTAAAGGCTGGCCTTGAGGGACGCGCCCTGCCGTCGCTGATCGACGGCCTTCTCTTTGTGTTTCAGGACCTGACGGTCAAGCTTGTCCACGAGCACGTCAATGGCTGCATAGAGATCCTCCTCGATGGCATCGGCAAAAACGCGCCCGCCGCCACCCCCGATGTGGATGACCGACTCGGCCTTCTGCTGCTTCTTCTCCACCGTGAGGATCACCTCGGTATCGATGACGTGGTCGAAGTGGCGCTGGATGCGTTGCATCTTCTCGTTCACATGCGCCCGGAGGGCCGGGGTGATCTCGACATGATGCCCACTGAGCTTGATCTGCATACCGCCTCCTGAACCCCTTTGCCGCCGGCGGAGCCGGGGGCCTCAGCGCCCCCGGGCCTCCCTGCGCTCCGCCGACGATGCGATGGACAGGGACTCCCGGTACTTGGCGACCGTCCGACGCGCCACCTGGATCCCCTCCTCATGAAGGATACGCGCAATCGCGCTGTCACTCAGCGGTTTTGCCCGATCCTCCTCGGCGATCAGCCGGCGGATCCGCGCCCGGATCGCCGTCGCCGAAGCCTCTCCGCCGTCGCTGGTCTGCACGTGGCTCGAGAAAAAGTACTTGAACTCGAAGGTGCCCCGCGGGGTGTGCATGTACTTGTTGGTGGTGATGCGGGAGATGGTGGACTCGTGCATCTCCACCGCCTCGGCGATCTCGCGCAGAACCAGTGGTTGCATCGCCTCCTCGCCGTGGTCGAGGAACCCCTGTTGCCGCTCTACGATGGCGCTGGCCACTTTCAGCAAGGTCTCGTTCCTGCTGCGCAGGCTCTTGATCAGCCAGCGCGCCTCTTGGAGATGGTTGCGGAGGCAGTGGTTGTCCGCGCTGCGGTCCGCTCTGCGGATCAGGCTGGCGTAATACGCGTTGACGCGCAAGCGGGGGGCGGTCTCGCCGTTGAGTTCCACCTGCCAGACGCCGTCGCGGCGCACGACGAGGACATCGGGGATGATGTAGTCCGGGGTTGTGTCGCTGATCTGCGAGCCCGGGCGTGGATCGAGGCTCTGGATCAGACCGAGGATGCCGCCGAGGGCATCTTCGCCGACCCCCAGGGCGCGGCCCAGGTCGTCATGGCGGCGTTCGGCGATGAGCTCCAGGTGGTGGAGGAGGGCGTGCTGCGCCTCCGCACGCCAGGGCGTGTCCTCGGGAAGCTGCTCGAGCTGGACGCACAGCGCTTCCTGAGGGTCGCGGGCGGCAACGCCGGTCGGGTCGAGCCGCTGGACACGCTGCAGGACCGCCTCTAGCTCCTCGGCGCTGACTTGCTCGTCGGCCGGACAGCCGGCCAGCAGATCCTCGGTGCTCTGGGTCAGGTAGCCGTCGTCGCCGACGGCGTCGACGATGACCTCGGCGATGGAGCGCTCCCGGGCGGAGAAGGCCTCGAGCTCGATCTGCGCGTGCAGGTGCTGCTGGAGGCTGTCGGAGGCGGCCGGCCGGTTGTCGAGGGTGTCGCGCTGCGCACCCTCGTCGCCGGGGGCGCTCAGTGCCGTGCTGCCGTCGTAGATGTCGTCCCAGGAGGTGTCCAGGGGCAGGTCTTCGGGGATGTCCTCGCCGGCGGGTTCGCTGGCCGGTGCCTCGTCCTCGTGGGGTTCCGTTTCCTGCTGCTCCTGCTCCTGCCCGGGCTCGGCCTCCTCATCGAGCTCGAGCATGAAGTTCGACTCCAGGGCCTGCTGGATCTCGGTGCGCAGCTCCAGGCTGGAGAGCTGCAGCAGCCGGATGGCCTGCTGCAGCTGCGGGGTCATGGTCAGCTGCTGACCGATGCGTAGCTGAAGCGACTGCTTCATGGCCGTGTCCGTTGTGCTTGAAGCATCCGTAGTCCGTCACTCACAGGCGGAAGTCCTCGCCCAGGTACACCTCGCGTACCCGCGGGTTGGCCAGCACGCTCTCGGCGTCCCCGGCGGCCAGCACCTCGCCGTCACTGAGGATGTAGGCGCGTTGCACGATGCCCAGCGTCTCGCGCACGTTATGGTCGGTGATCAGCACGCCGATACCCCGTTGCGCCAGCTGGCGGACGATCCGCTGGATCTCGCCCACCGAGATGGGGTCGACCCCGGCGAATGGCTCATCAAGCAGTATGAACCGCGGATTCGCCGCGAGGGCGCGGGCGATCTCCACGCGCCGGCGCTCGCCCCCGGACAGGGCGATCCCCGGGGAGTCGCGCACGTGGGTCACGCCGAACTCCTCGAGCAGGCGATCCAGCTCCTGCTCGCGCTCAGTGCCGTCCAGGTCGTCGCGCAGCTGCAGGATGGCCCGTACGTTATCCGCAACGCTCAGTTTACGAAAGACCGAGGGTTCCTGGGGGAGGTAGCCGATGCCCAATCGGGCCCGGGCGTGAATGGGCAACCGGGTGAGGTCGTCGCCTTCCAGGGTGATTCGCCCCTCGTCGGCCTGCACCAGGCCGACGACCATGTAAAAGCACGTGGTCTTGCCGGCCCCGTTGGGGCCGAGCAGGCCGACGATCTCACCGTCGGCGACCTCCAGCCCCGCGCCGTTGACCACGGTGCGGCCGCGATAGCGCTTGCTCAGCCCCTCCGCGCGCAGCGTCACCAACGGGTCATTCCTCCTCGCGCCGTGCCGGATACAGGATGGTCCGCGCCCGCTGCCCCTCGGCGCCGCGGGCCTTCATGACCTGCCCCTCCAGGTCGACGTCGATGGTCTCGGCGGTGACTTGATCATCCCCCTGCCAGAGATGTGCATCGCCCTGGAAATGGGCACGTTCGGGACCGCGGGAGTAGTACTCCATGCGTTTCGCCTCGGCATGCACGGGGCGAGGCTGGTTCTCGGGGTGGTCGCGGTAGGTGGCCGGCGTGCCGTCGACGTAGACGTGGCTCAGGTCGCCGTCCTCGTCGGTGTAGACCTCCATGCGATCCCCGGTGATGCGCATCTCGCCCCGCGTGAGCACGGCGTCGCCCTCGTAGACGCTGACTCCGGCGACCGCGTCGACATCCACCCGGTCGGCCTCCAGTTCGATCGGTGCCTCGTCGCGCTGGCCCACGGCCGTTGCCGGCAGGGCAGCGGCGAGCAGGGTCGCGGCGACGAGCAGTCCCACGCGGATACGGCTGGCGACGTCAGTACGCTCCATACGACCCCCGGACGTCGGCGTGCAGGCGCAGGCGATCCGCGCGGTAATCCAGGGTCATCCCGGTTCCGTGCAGGGTGCCGGCCGGCTCGCGAGCGGTGACCGCCTCGACGGTGCGCGCCTCGCCGGCGCGCAGGTCCACCAGCAGGTTGTGGGTGTTGATATCCAGCGGCGGACGCGCCTGCTGGGCCGGACGACGGATGTCCACCTCTTCGAACAGGCGGACTTCCCCGCCCTCGCGTTCGGCGATGCCGAAGGGGGCGCGGGCCTCCCAGAGGACGCCGTCGCGAGAGCGCATGCGTAGGTCGGGGTCGATGATCTCGAGCTCGCCGCGGCCGGGGAAGTGCTCGCCGGTGCGCCCGGAAAGGGCCGCACGGCGCTGCCCCTGCTCGTCGAAATCAACCATGGTAAACCCCTCGAGGAAGAAGTCCGGGCGCTCTTCGGGAGGGGCAGCGGTCTCCGGGGCCGGCGGCGCCGGGTCGCGGGTAAGCAGCAGACCGAGGAGGACGGTCAGGGCGAGGGCTGCTAGGGGGTAGAGGGAGCCGCGGCGCATGGCTCAGCCTTCCGCCCGGCGCAGCATCGGTTCAAGGTGGCCCTGGGCGTGCAGGATCAGCTCGGCCACCTCGCGCACGGCGCCGCGCCCCCCGGGGCGTGCAGTGACCCAGTCGGCCTGGGCGTGCAGCTGGGGGTGGCCGTCGGCCACGGCGACCCCGAAACCGGCCCGGCGGATCGCCGGCAGGTCGATCAGGTCGTCACCGGTGTAGGCGCACGCCTCCGGGGCGAGCCCGAGGCGCTCGGCCACCTCGGTCAGGGCGTCGCCCTTGTCCGAGCGGCCACGCAGGACGTGGCGGACCCCGAGCTCCTCGGCCCGGCGCATGACCGAGTGCCCCCCGCGGGCGGTGATCCAGCCCACCTCGATACCGGCGTCCTGGAGCATGCGCAGCCCCTTCCCGTCGTGGATGTGGAACGCCTGCAGCGGCTCACCGCTGCCGCCGACGAAGACGGTCCCGTCGGTAAGGACGCCATCGACGTCGAACAGGGCGAGGCGCACCGGCTCGGCCCGGCGCAGGACGTCCGGCGTGGGTGCGTCGCAGTAGGGGCGGGGCGGGGTGGTGCTCATACGACTCCGGCGCGCAGCAGGTCGTGCATGTTCAGGGCGCCCACCAGCCGGTCCTCGGCGTCGGTGACCAGCAGGGCATTGATGCGGTGGCGCTCCATGCGCTCGGCGGCCTCGGCGGCGAGCAGATCCGGTGACGCGGTCTGCGGGCTCAGGCTCATCACCGCCTCGATGGGGGTCTGGTGGATGTCGGCCCCGCGGTCCAGGGTCCGGCGCAGGTCGCCGTCGGTGAAGATGCCCAGCACCCGCTGCTCCTCGTCGACGATGGCGGTCATGCCCAACCCCTTGCGGCTGATCTCCAGCAGGGCGTCACGGAGAGCAGTTCCGGGGGCGACGCGGGGGATGCGCTCGCCGGTCTGCATGATGTCCTCGATATGGAGCAGCAGCCGGCGTCCGAGTTTGCCGCCGGGGTGCGAACGGGCAAAGTCCTCGGCGGTGAAGCCGCGCGCATCGAGCAGTGCGACGGCGAGGGCGTCGCCCATGGCCAGGGTGGCCGTCGTGCTTGCCGTGGGCGCCAGCCCGAGAGGGCAGGCCTCCTGTTCGACGCCGACGTTCAGGTGGACCGAGGCAGCCCGGGCCAGGGTCGACTCCGGACGTCCGGTGAGGGCGATCAGCGGCACCCCGAGGCGCTTGATCAGCGGCAGGATGGCGGTGAGCTCGTCGGTCTCGCCGGAGTTCGACAGCGCGATGACCACATCGTCGGGGGTGACCATGCCCAGGTCGCCGTGGCTGGCCTCGCCGGGGTGGACAAAGAATGCCGGTGTCCCGGTGCTCGCCAGGGTGGCGGCCATCTTCGAGCCGATGTGCCCGGACTTGCCCATCCCGGTGACGATCACCCGTCCACGGCAGGCGAGCATGTGCCGGCACGCTTCGCTGAAAGGCTGGTCGATGCGCTCGCCGAGGGCAGCGACGGCATCGGCCTCGAGCTGCAGGACGGCGCGACCGAGGGCTCGGAGTCGCTCGTCGCCTTCTTCCGGGGCGCCTTGGTGCCGTTCGATCAGGGTGCGCATGGGCGTCATCCGTCCATTCTACGACATCTGTTCGCCGGATCGGACAACCCCCGGGGCAGAATTGACCACCCCGGCGCGGGGATGGATACTGCCGGTCCCTTTTCCAGAACCGAGTAGGCTGATGGGCGTCGCAGACACCGGCGACGAGATCTTGGCGCGGGTGCGTGGCCTGCGGGTCGAGCGCGGCGGCCGGGCGATCTTCGATGGCGTGGACCTCGACATCCGGCGGGGTCGGGTGACCGCCATCATGGGCCCGAGTGGCACGGGCAAAACCACCCTCCTGCGCGTGCTGGGCGGTCAGCTCCGGCCCGGGGCCGGCTCGGTGGAGGTCATGGGCGAGGAGGTGCCCCGCCTCGGTCGCCAGGCGCTTTATCGCCTGCGTCGGCGCATGGGGGTGCTGTTCCAGAGCGGGGCGCTGTTCACCCACCTGTCAGTCTTCGAGAATGTGGCTTTCCCGCTGCGTGAGCACACCCGGCTCCCCGAATCCCTGCTCGAGACCCTGGTTCTGCTCAAGCTCGAGGCGGTGGGGCTGCGTGGCGCCCGGGAGCTGATGCCGGCGGAGCTCTCCGGCGGCATGGCCCGGCGGGTGGCCCTGGCCCGGGCCATCGCCATGGATCCGGCGATGGTGATGTACGACGAGCCCTTCGCCGGCCAGGACCCGATCACCATGGGGGTGCTGGTGGACCTGATTCGGCGGCTCAACGATGTCCTCGGCCTGACCTCGGTGGTGGTTTCCCACGACGTCCAGGAGACCCTGGCCATCGCGGATTACGTCTACGTACTGGCCGACGGGGCGGTCATCGCCGAGGGCACCCCGGCGGCCCTGCAGGAGGCGCAGTCGGAGTCGCTGCGCCAGTTCATTGATGCCCGGCCGGACGGGCCGGTGCCGTTCCACTATCCGGCGCCCGGGCTGGCCGACGAGCTGATCGGCGGGGGGCGGCGATGACCGGTCTGTTCCAGGCGTTGGGGCAGCGGACCCTGAACGGGCTGCGTGGCCTGGGTGAGGCGGTGCTGCTGATGGGGCGGATCCTGCGGGCCGCTCCCGAGGTGGTGGTGCGTCCGCGGTTGCTCGTCGAACAGATCTACGCCGTGGGCGTGTTGTCGCTGGTGATCATCCTGGTCTCGGCGCTGTTCGTCGGCATGGTGCTCGGCCTGCAGGGGTACTACACCCTGTCGGACTTTGGGGCCACCGAGGCGGTGGGCACGATGGTCGCCCTGTCGCTGGTCCGCGAGCTTGGCCCGGTGGTCACTGCGCTTCTCTTCGCCGGGCGGGCCGGCTCGTCGCTGACCGCCGAAGTGGGGCTGATGAAGGCCACCGAGCAGCTCTCGAGCATGGAGATGATGGCGGTGGACCCGGAGCGACGCATCCTGGCGCCGCGCTTTTTCGCCGCCCTGCTGGCGGTGCCGCTGCTTGCCGCCGTGTTCAGTGCCGTGGGCGTTTTCGGCGGCTATCTGGTGGCGGTGGGCATGGTTGGAGTGGATGGCGGGGCATTCTGGTCCAACATGCAGAACGCCGTCACCATTCAGGATGATATCTTGAACGGCGTGATCAAGAGCGTCGTCTTCGGCTTTCTGGTCGGTTGGATCGCTCTGCACAAGGGGTACATGGCGGTGCCGACCTCCAGTGGCGTCAGCCGGGCGACGACCCTCGGTGTGGTGCACGCCTCGCTGGCGGTGCTCGGGCTCGACTTCCTGCTCACCGCACTGATGTTCGACTGACGGAGCAAGGGTATGAGTCAGCGGCTCGTGGAGATCTGGGTCGGGGTGTTCGTGGCCATCGGCCTGGCGGCGATGATGGTCCTGGCCCTGCAGGTCAGCGGCCTGACCGAGCTGCGCCAGCCGCCCGGCTACCACGTTACGGCCAAGTTCGACAATGTCGGCGGCCTGCGCGAGAAGGCGCCGGTGAGCATGGCCGGGGTTCGGGTGGGGCGGGTCGAGGCGATTCGGCTCGATCCGGACAGCCACCAGGCCGAGGTCAAGATGCGCATCAACGAACGCTTCGGTGCCATCCCGGCGGACAGTGCGGCGGCCATCTACACCTCCGGTCTGCTCGGCGAGCAGTACGTGGGGCTGGAGCCGGGGTGGGAGACCGAGCCCCTGGCCGATGGTGACCGGATCACCGAGACCCAGTCGGCCGTGGTTCTCGAGCGGATCATCGGCCAGTTCGTTACCGGCATGCAGGACTGAGTTCGCCAAGCGCGATGGAGGCAGGAGCGATGTTCAAGGCGAATCGGTGGACCCGGGATCTGGCACTGGCCTCGGGGCTGGTGCTGGTGCTGGCGCTCGCTGCCGGGCAGGCGGTGGCCAAGCCGGACCCGCGGCAGGTGGTGCAGGAGGTGACCGACGAGGTGATGCGGGTGCTCGATGAGCACGGCGAGGAAATCGTTGGCGATCCGGTGGCCCTCTACGAGAAGCTGGCCCCGGTGGTCGAACCACACATCGATTACGACCGGATCGGTGCGCGCATTCTCGGGCCGCACTGGCGGGACGCCGACGCGCAGACCCGCGAGCGCTTCGTCACCGAGTTCCAGCGCAGCCTGCTGAGGACTTACGCCTCCAGCATGGAGGATTACACGGGCGTCGACGTGCGCATCCTGGGCAGCCGGCAGCGCGACGGCGGTGTCCAGGTGGGCATGGAGGTCGGTTCCGGCGACAGCCGTGCGCGCATCCTCTATCGACTGGAGGAGCGGGAGGAGGCCTGGAAGCTGGTGGATGTCACCGCCGAGGGCGTCAGCCTCATCCACAACTACCGCGAGGACTTCCGGTCGCGCCTGCGGGACAAGGATCTTGAGACCGTGATCGAGGAGATGGCACAGCGCAACCGGGACATCGGTTTCGAATGACCCGCGCGGCCCTCGTCAACGGTGCCGACGGGCGCTGGCGGGTTACAGGGCGCCTGGAGCTCGATACCGTGGGGGAGCTGTGGGCGCAGGGCATGGAGCGGTTCGCCGTTGAGGGCGGGGCCTGCGAGATCGATCTGGCCGAGGTGGAGCGGACCGACAGCGCCGGTGTTGCGCTCCTGATCGACTGGACCCGGCAAGCCCGGGGGCGGGGCGGGCGGCTGCGCCTTTGCCATGTTCCCGAGCAGATGCTGGCCATTGTCCGGGCCAGTGGGGCCGGGTCGGTGCTGGAAATCGCCGACGTCCCGGCCTGAATCCGCTATAATCGTCCGCCTTCGCGGGGAGCCCGCGGTCCGTTTCCGGAGGGGATCGCCCCATGATGCAGCCAGAAGAGATCGAACGCCTGATCCAGGAACAGCTCAGCGATGTTCGGGTGGAGGTCAGTGGTGACGGTCGCCACTTCCGTGCCTTCATCGTCAGCCCCGACTTCCAGGGGCTGTCGCGCATCCAGCGCCACCGCCTGGTCAATCGCGCCCTGCGCGCCCACATCGATGACGATACCCTGCACGCCATCTCCATGCGGACCCTGACGCCCCCGGAGCACGAGCAACAGCAGAAGGCGGGGTAGGCCGATGGAGCGACTGCTCATCCGCGGCGGCAACCCCCTGCGCGGCGACATCCGTATCTCCGGAGCGAAGAATGCGGCCCTGCCGGTCATGGCGGCGACCCTGCTGGCCGACGGGCCGACCACCGTCGGTAACATCCCGCACCTGCACGACGTCACCACCACCATGGAGCTGCTCGGGCGCATGGGCGTGGAGCTGACCGTGCACGAGGGGATGGAGGTCGAGGTCAACACCGCGACCATCGACAGCTTTCGGGCCCCCTACGAGCTGGTCAAGACGATGCGTGCCTCGATCCTGGTGCTCGGGCCGTTGCTGGCGCGTTTCGGCCGGGCCGAGGTGTCGCTGCCCGGCGGCTGCGCCATCGGCTCGCGTCCGGTCAACATCCACGTGGATGGGCTGCGCGCCATGGGCGCCGAGATCGAGGTGCGCGATGGCTACATCAAGGGGCACGCCGACCGACTCCGGGGGGCGCACATCCGCATGGATGTCTCGACGGTCACCGGCACGGAGAATCTGATGATGGCGGCCGCCCTGGCCCGTGGTACCACGGTGCTGGAGAACGCCGCCCGCGAGCCCGAGGTGATCAATCTGGCGGACTGCATCAACGCCATGGGCGGGCACGTCCAGGGGGCGGGCACGTCGACCCTGACCATCGAAGGGGTTGAGACCCTGCGCGGGGTGCACCACCGGGTGCTGCCGGATCGCATCGAGACCGGCACTTACCTGGTGGCCGCGGCCATGACCGGTGGTGAGGTGCGGCTCAAGGATACCGCACCGGAGCTCGTGGAGTCGGTCCTGGGCAAGCTCCGCGAGAGCGGAGCGGAGGTGGCCACCGGGCGCGACTGGGTGACGCTGCGCATGGATGGTCGCCCCCGCGCCGTGAACCTGGAGACCGCTCCGTACCCCGGGTTCCCCACCGACATGCAGGCGCAGTTCTGCGCGCTGAACGCGATCTCCACCGGGGTCGGGACGGTGACCGAGACCGTCTTCGAGAATCGCTTCATGCACTGCCTGGAGATGCAACGCATGGGTGCCGACATCCAGATCGAAGGCCCCCGGGCGCGCATCCGCGGCGTCGAGCAGCTGACCGCAGCACCGGTGATCGCCACCGACCTGCGCGCCTCGGCAAGCCTGGTGCTGGCCGGGCTGGTGGCCGAGGGAGAGACGCGGGTGGACCGGATCTACCACATCGACCGGGGCTACGAGTGTATCGAGGAGAAGCTGGCGCAGCTCGGCGCCGATATCCAGCGTGTCCCCGACTGACGACGGAGACCGACCGAATACCATGAGCCGAATCCTGACCCTGGCCCTGTCCAAGGGACGCATCCTGGAAGAGACCCTGCCGCTGCTCGCCCGCTGCGGGATCGAGCCCGCCGAGGATCCGGACGCCAGCCGCAAGCTGATCATCGGGACCAACCGCGAGGATGTGCGGCTGCTCGTGGTGCGCGCCTCGGACGTGCCGACCTACGTCGAGCACGGCGGCGCCGACCTCGGCGTGGCCGGGCGGGACGTGCTCCTCGAGCACGGTGGTGACGGCCTCTACGACCCGGTGGATCTGGGCATCGCCCGGTGCCGGCTGATGGTGGCCGGGCCGCCGGACGGTCCGCCCCCCGGGCGTCGTCCGCGCGTGGCCACCAAGTTCGTCCATCTGGCGCGCCAGCACTTCGCTGCGCAGGGCCGCCAGGCCGAGATCATCAAACTCTACGGCTCCATGGAGCTGGCGCCGTTGGTTGGCATGGCCGATCTCATCGTGGACCTGGTCGACACCGGGAACACCCTGCGCGCCAATGGGCTGGCGCCGCTCGAGGAGATCATGCCGATCAGCTCGCGGTTGGTCGTCAACAAGGCGTCGCTGAAGACCAGCCCGCGCAGGCTGGGGACGCTGATCGACGATCTGGCTGCGGCGGCGCGCGCCAAGGACACCAGTTAGCTTTATCGCGAGGGGGAACCATGGTCGACATCAAGCGGCTGAGCACCACGCAACCCGACTTCTGGGACAGCCTCGATGCCCTGACGAGCTGGGGCAGTCATCCGGGCGCTTCCATCGAGCAGCGGGTCGCCGAGGTGGTCGAGGGCGTGCGCACCGGCGGTGACGCAGCCGTGCTGGACTATACCCGGCGGTTCGATGGTCGGGAGGTGGACTCGATGGCGGCTCTGGAGATTCCAGCCGAGGAGGTGGCGGCGGCCCACGAGCAGGTGGCCCCCGAGATGCGCGAGGCGCTGGAACAGGCCGCCGCGCGGATTCGCGACTACGCCGGGCGCCAGCGCCTGGAGTCCTGGGTCTACGAGGATGCCGACGGCAATCGCCTCGGCCAGCAGGTGACGGCCCTCGACCGGGTCGGCGTCTACGTCCCCGGCGGCAAGGCCGCCTACCCCTCGTCGGTGCTGATGAATGCCGTCCCCGCCCGGGTGGCCGGGGTGCAGGAGATCGTCATGACTGTTCCGGCCCCGGGGGGTGAGCTGTCGCCGCTTGTGCTGGCCGCTGCCCACGTCGCCGGGGTCGACCGCATCTTCACCCTGGGCGGGGCGCAGGCGGTGGCGGCGCTGGCTTACGGCACCGAGACCGTGCCCGCCGTGGACAAGGTCGTCGGTCCCGGCAATGCTTACGTGGCCGAGGCCAAGCGACGGGTCTACGGGGTGGTGGGCATCGACATGATCGCCGGCCCCTCCGAGGTGCTGGTCATCAGCGACGGTCAGGCCGACCCCGAGTGGATCGCCATGGACCTGTTCTCCCAGGCCGAGCACGATGAGGAGGCCCAGGCCCTGCTGGTCTGCCCCGATTTCGTCTTCCTCGACCAGGTGCAGGCGGCCATGGAGCGCCTGCTGCCGGACATGGAACGCTCCGAGATCATCCGCACCTCGCTGGCCGAGCGCGGGGCGCTGATCTGCGTCCGCGATCTTGAGGAGGCGCAGCGGGTGGCCAACTATGTGGCCCCCGAGCACCTAGAGCTGTCCGTTACCGAGCCCGACCGGTTGGCCGAGGGGATCCGCCACGCCGGGGCGATCTTCCTGGGGCACTACAGCGCCGAGTCGTTGGGTGATTACTGCGCCGGCCCCAACCATACGCTGCCGACCTCGCGGACAGCGCGCTTCGCTTCGCCCCTGGGGGTTTATGACTTCCAGAAGCGTTCCACCACCCTGGCTTGCTCCCCCGCCGGCGCCGCGGCG
The DNA here is from genome assembly GCF_016653405.1 of Halorhodospira halophila. NCBI lineage: Bacteria > Pseudomonadati > Pseudomonadota > Gammaproteobacteria > Chromatiales > Ectothiorhodospiraceae > Halorhodospira > Halorhodospira halophila. Next base: position 6,630 of record NZ_NHSN01000026.1, on the reverse strand, counting down.
CTGGCCGGAACCGCCGCAGTGATGGCCCGCGGCGAGGGGCTGACCGCTCATGCCCGGTCGGCGGAGTATCGTGGTCAGGCGGAGGAGAGCAACGGTGACTGAGGTCGAGGCGCGGGTCGCCCGCTGGGTGCGGCCGCAGGTGCAGGCGCTGGAGGCCTATCAGGTCGCCGAGCCGGGCAGGGCGATCAAGCTCGACGCCATGGAGAGCCCCTGGGCCTGGCCCGGGGCCCTGGAGGAGGCCTGGCTCGAGCGGATGCGCTCGGTGGCGGTAAACCGCTACCCGGATCCGGCAGCGCGGCAGCTGAAGGCGCTGTTGCGCGAGAGCCTGGGCGTGCCGAAGGGTGCCGATTTGCTGCTCGGCAATGGCTCCGACGAACTCATCCAGCTCATCGATCTGGCAGTGGCCGGCAGCGGGCGCACCGTCATGGCGCCGGGGCCGAGCTTTGCCATGTACCGGATCATCGCCAACCTCACCGGGGCCGAGTACGTGGAAGTGCCCCTGGGGCCGGAGTTCGGGCTCGACCTCCCGGCCACCCTGGAGACCGCTTCGGTGCATTGTCCCGCGGTCACCTACCTGGCCCACCCCAACAATCCCACCGGCAACGGCCTGGACCTCGATGCCGTGGCCGAGCTGGTGGCGCAGAGCGACGGGCTGGTGGTGGTCGACGAGGCCTACGCACCCTACGCCGACAGCAGCTTCCTCCCGCGGGTGCTCGAGTTCCCCAACTGTATGGTGCTACGCACCCTCTCCAAGGTCGGCCTGGCCGGGTTGCGGGTCGGGGTACTGATCGGTCATCCGGCCTGGATCGAGCAGCTGGAGAAAGGCCGTCTGCCCTACAATCTGGGCAGCCTGGCGCAGGCCAGTGCCGCCTTCGCCGTCGAGCACCAGGAGGCGCTGGACCGCGCCGTGGCCCATGTCCTCGCCGAGCGGGCCCGTCTGGTCGAGGAGATGCCGGCGGTGCCCGGGGTGGAGTACGTGGCCCCGACCGAGACCAACTTCCTCACCTTCCGCGTTCCTCAGGGCAGTGCCGACGCCGTTCACCGCGGGCTGCTGGATCGAGGGGTGCTGATCAAGCGCCTGCATGGCAGCCATCCGCGCCTGGAAGACTGCCTGCGCGTGACCGTTGGCCGGCCGGAGGAGAACAACCGCTTCCTCGAGGCGCTGGCCGAGACGCTTGCCGTCGCGGTGTAAGGGGCGCCCGCCGCGCCCGTCTTCGGGGGCGGCGGGCGGGGCCCCTCAGCGCCGGCCGGGTCGGCTGGGCTGCTGCATGTCGGGGCGTTCGCCCAGTGTGACGGAGGTCGAGAACGGTTCTTGGTCGCGGTAGCCGGCGACCTCCATCTCGGTACCGGGTGCCGCCTCGCTGGCGGCCTGCAGCAGGTCCTGGACGTCGCGGATGCGCTGTTCGCCGAGTTGGATGATGATATCGCCGGCCTGCAGGCCGGCCTGATCCGCCGGGCCCCGGGGCAGGACGTGGGTGATCGCCACGCCCTCGGTATCCGGCGGGTGCCCGAAGGATTCGGCGAGCGCCGGCGTCAGTCGCTGCGCCTGCACCCCGAGCCAGCCGCGTACCACGCGGCCGTACTGGATCAGGTCGGCCATCACCGCCTGGGCGATCCCCGCTGGAATGGCAAAACCGATGCCCTGGGAGCCGCCGCTGCCACTGAAGATCGCGGTGTTGATCCCCACCAGCCGGCCTTCGGCGTCGACCAGCGCGCCGCCGGAGTTGCCCGGGTTGATCGCGGCATCGGTCTGCAGGAAGTTCTCGAAGGTCGACAGCCCCAGTTGGTCGCGTCCGGTGGCGCTGATGATCCCGTGGGTCACGGTCTGCCCGACGCCGAAGGGGTTGCCGATGGCCAGCACGACATCGCCGACGCGCACCCGCTCGTCCCGGGCGAAGGTGATCACCGGCAGCCGCTCGGCCTCGATGCGCAGTACCGCCAGGTCGGTCTCCGGATCCCGGCCCACCACCGTGGCCGCCTTCTGGCGCCCGTCGGCGAGCAGTACCTGGATCTGATCGGCCTCGTCGATGACGTGGTGATTGGTGACGACGTAACCGTCCTCGGCGACGATGACCCCGGAGCCGAGGCTGGTCTCGGTGCGCTGGCGCTCGCGGGTGGGCGGCTCGCCGAAGAAGCGCCGGAACAGCGGATCATCGAACCCGGGCGGTACCAGCTGCTCGGTGACCTGCTTGACGGTGAAGATGTTCACCACCGCGGGCGCGGCCCGCTCGACGGCGTCGGCATAGGAAACCGGGCCCTGCCCGGTGGGGGTGGCCTCGGGTGCGTCATTTGGTCGCGCCGGCGGCGGGGTCTCGCGGTCGTCGTCCGCGGTGATCTCGACGCGCGGCGTCAGCGGCCCGAGTAGGTCGGGGTTGACCCACACGATGACCAGTGCCAAGACCAGGCCCAGCCCGGTGTAGCCGACAAGAAAGCGGATCCACTCGGGCCCCTGCAGGCCCAATGGCCGCCACCCGGATCGTCCTGCTAGCCTCATGAGAACGCCTGCATTGAGAGTCGGGAACATGGTGCATCGAAACCGCCTTGAAGCATACCTGAACGAGCTGCTCACCCCGGCTGAGTACACCGACTACGCGCCCAATGGCCTGCAGGTGGAAGGGTGCGAGGAGATCGCCACGGTGGTCACCGGGGTGACCGCCAGTGCCGCCCTGGTGGAAGCGGCGTGCGATCTCGACGCCGACGCCTTGATCGTCCACCACGGCTACTTCTGGAAGGGCGAGGATCCGCGGGTGGTGGGCATGAAGGCCCGCCGTCTGCGGCGGCTTATCGGGGCGGGGGTCAACCTCTTCGCTTACCATCTGCCCCTGGACGTGCACCCCGAGCTGGGCAACAACGCCGGGTTGGCGCGCCTGCTGGGGCTGCAGACCGACGGCCGGCACGCTGCCAAGGGGGTGCCCGGGTTGCTCTGGTCCGGGGCGCTGCCCGGGGCGGAAACCCCGGTGGCCTTCGCCGCGCGGCTCGAGCAGGCGCTGGGTCGGGCGCCGCTTCACGTCGACGGGGGGCCGGCGGCCATCCGCCGGGTCGCCTGGTGCAGTGGCGGGGCCGACGGCTTGATCGACCAGGCGGCGGATCTCGGCGTGGACGCCTTTATCTCCGGCGAGCTCTCGGAGCCCACCACCCACGTCGCCCGGGAGCGGGGGCTCCATTATCTGGCCGCCGGGCACCATGCCACGGAGCGCAGCGGCGTGCAGGCGCTGGGGTCGCATCTGGCCGAAGCCCTCGGCCTGGACCACCACTACGTGGAGATCGATAACCCGGCCTAGACATGACGTATCACGGTCAATGTAATAGCCTATCGGCAAACCCGGGGGTGTCCGGGCGGCCAGTCGCTGCCTTGACGCCCGGCGATGCGATGTACGAAGCTTACGCGCTGCTTGTATACCCCGTATCCCCGGACACGGCAGGGAGCCGCGACGGGCGGGCGTGTCGGGTGCGGGGGACCAGGACCGGGGAGCTGTCGGTGCCGCAGGACCGGCTCCCGGAGGACACTAAGCTCGTCATCGGCGAGGATACCGAAGACGAAGAGGAGGGCGCGGCGTGATGAACCGTCTCAATCTCAGCGGTCTGCAGCAGTGGATGGATGACCGCTATCCCATGACGAGTACTTGGCGGTACCACATGACCGAGTACTACGTCCCCAAGAACGTCAACTGGTGGTACCTGTTCGGATCGCTCTCGATCCTGGTCCTTGTGATCCAGATCGTGTCCGGCATCTGGCTGATGTTCTACTACCAGCCCTCCGTCGAGCGCGCATTCTCCTCAGTGGAGTTCATCATGCGCGACGTGGACTGGGGCTGGTTGATGCGCTACATGCACACGACGGGCGCATCGGCGTTCTTCCTGGTCGTGTACCTGCACATGTACCGGGGGCTGCTCTACGGCTCCTACAAGAAGCCGCGCGAACTCCTCTGGATCACCGGCGTGCTCATCTATCTGGTCCTGATGACCGAGGCGTTCATGGGCTACGTGCTGCCCTGGGGGCAGATGTCGTACTGGGCGGCGCAGGTGATCATCGCCCTGGCGGGTGTCATCCCGGTGGTCGGTGAGGAGCTGGTGGTCTGGTTGCAGGGCGGCTTCGTCGTCAACGAGGCGACGCTGGGCCGGCTCTTCGCCCTCCATGTGGTCGCACTGCCGCTGGTCCTGATCGCGCTGGTCTTCGTCCACATCGTCGCCCTGCACCATGTCGGCTCCAGCAGCCCCGACGGCGTCGAGATCAAGCAGAACAAGGACGAGAACGGCAAGCCGATCGACGGTGTCGGGTTCCACCCGTATGTCACGGTCAAGGACATGTTCGGCTGGGGCATCTTCCTGATCCTGTTCTGCGCGGTGATGTTCTTCGCTCCGACCTTCGGCGGCTATTTCATCGAGGCGCCGAACTTCCAGGAGGCCAACCCGCTGCAGACGCCCGAGGTGATCCATCCGATCTGGTACTTCACGGCGTGGTACGCCATGCTGCAGTCGATCCCGAGCGAGGCCCTGGGTGTGATCGTCATGCTGGCGGCGCCTGGCATCCTGCTCTTCCTGCCCTGGATCGACCGCAGCCCGGTGAAGTCCATCCGCTATCGCGGTCTCGGCTTCAAGATCGCGCTGACCGCCTTCACGGTGTCCTTCCTGGTGCTGACCTGGGCCGGGATGGAAGCGCCCACGGGCCTGCCGATGCTGCTGAGCCAGATCTCGACCGTGATCTACTTCGGGTTCTTCGTCTTCCTCTGGGTCTACACCTACTACGGGTTCGAGAAGACGAAGCCTGTTCCGGAAAGGGTGACCGTCTGACATGAGCATGAAAAAGAAGAGCGGAATCGCACTGGGCGCATTCCTCACCCTGGCCTTCACCGGCGCGGTGAAGGCCGAGGTGGGGATGATGGAGCCGAACATCAGCCATCACGACCGGGAGTCCATCCGCAAGGGCGCCGAACTCTTCGCCGACTACTGCGTCGGCTGCCACTCGGTGGAGTACCTGCGCTACCAGCGGCTGGCCGATGACGTCGGCCAGGACGAGGACTGGGTCGAAGAGAAGATCATGCGCGGCAACTTCGAGTTGCACGAGCCGATCATCTCGCCCATGGATCCCGAGGACGGCGAGAACTGGTTCGGGCTGACGCCGCCGGATCTCTCCCTGACCTCCCGGGTGGAGGGCGATGACTGGATCTACACCTACCTCAACACCTTCTACGTCGATGAAGACGCCGAGGTGGGTTACAACAACTACGTCCAGGAAGGCACCTCCATGCCGCACATCCTGTTCGCCCTGCAGGGTGATCAGAAAGCGGTCAGGGACGACGATGGCAACATCGTCGACTTCGAGATCATCGAGGGTGCCGAGGGCAAGCTGAGCGAAGAGGAGTACCGCGAGGTCACCGCGCAGCTGACGGCGTTCCTGTCCTACGCCGGTGAGCCCATCCGGGCGGACCGCGAGCGGATGGGGGTCTGGGTGATCCTCTTCCTGATCGTCATGACCGGTGTCTTCTATCTCCTGTACAAGGAGTTCTGGCGAGATATCAAGAAGTGACCGCCGGCGGGGTGGCCCGGTGACGGGCCACCCCGCGGGGTTACCGGAGGGCCCGTGATCCGCCTCTACACCGGAGCGTCATGCATCCACAGCCACCGGGCCCGGCTGGCCCTGGCCCTGAAAGGGGTGGAGGCCGAGCGTGTCCCGGTCGACCCGGAGCGTCCGCCTGCGTCGCTGCTGGAGCAGAATCCCTACGGGGATGTCCCGACTCTGGTGGATCGCGATATCGCGCTCTATCATCCCGAGATCATCATCGATTACCTGGATGAGCGGTATCCCCACCCGCCGCTGCTGCCGGTGGACCCGGTCAGCCGGGCCAAGGCGCGACTGGTGGTGCACCGCATGCAGCGTGACTGGTACGCGCTCTACGAACAAATCGAGAACGGTACGGCGGCGCAGGCCCAGCAGGCGCGGCGCGCCCTGCGCGAAAGCCTGGTGGCGGCTGCCGAGCTCTTTGAGGGCCAGCCGTACTTCCTCAGCGATGAGCTGACCATCATGGATCTGACGATCCTGCCGCTGCTGTGGCGACTCCCCGCCGCCGGCGTCGAGTTGCCGGAGCATGCAGCGGCGATCACTCAGTACGCCGAACAGCAGTTTGCAACCGATGCCTTCCGCACCAGCCTGACCCGCGAGGAGCTGGGCCTGCGTGCCTGAAGGCAGGAGGCGCACCCAATGACCCCGAGCCGTCCCTATCTCATCCGGGCGATCTACGAGTGGATCGCCGACAACGGTTACACGCCTTATCTGCTGGTGGACGCCACCCGCGACGACGTGGATGCCCCGCTGGAGTACGCCGAGGATGGTCGCCTCGTGCTCAACGTGGCGCCGCGGGCGGTCCAGGGATTGAGCATGGGCAACGACGAAATCGCCTTCCGGGCGCGTTTCGGTGGCGTGCCGCGCGGCGTGCAGCTGCCGGCCAACGCCGTCATGGCCATCTACGCCCGGGAGAACGGGCAGGGGATGCTCTTCGGGGATGGCGAAGATGCCGAGGCCGAGGGCTACGAGGCCATCGACGCCGGCGGGGACGAGGGCGATGACGGCCCGCCGGATGGCCCCGATGGCTCCGGCGGCGGCAAGCGGCCCAACCTGCGCGTGGTGAAGTA
>NZ_NHSN01000025.1:300000-399351 GCF_016653405.1 Halorhodospira halophila | reverse complement strand
GGCGGGGCCGGCCGGGGGCCGTGGTCGACCCGGCTTCGCGGACTAGCCGCCCGGCCCGCCGAACAGCGTGCGATCGATCAGATCGCACAGGCAGTGGATCGCCAGCAGGTGGACCTCCTGGATCCTTGCCGTGGTCTCGCTGGGCACGCGGATCTCGATGTCGTCGCTGGAGAGGTTGGCGGCAAGTGGCCCGCCGTCCCGGCCGCTGAGGGCGACGGTGACCATGCCCCGTTCGGTGGCGGCCTGCTGGGCTGCGAGGATGTTCCCCGAGCCGCCGCTCGTGGAGATGGCCAGGAGGATGTCCCCCTCGTGGCCTAGGGCGCGGATCTGCCGGCCGAAGACCTCGTCGTAGTGGTAATCGTTGGCCACCGAGGTCAGTGTGGAGGAGTCGGTGGTCAGCGCGATGGCCGGCAGGCCCGGTCGCTCCATCTCAAAGCGATTGAGCAGCTCCGAGGAGAAGTGCTGGGCGTCCGCGGCGGAGCCTCCGTTGCCGCAGATCAGGATCTTGCGCTCGGCGCCTAGGGCCCGGGCCATGGCACGCCCGGCCCGGACGATGTCCGGCGCGATGCGATCCAGGGCATCCTGCTTGGCGCGGATGCTGTCGTGGAAGAGCTGTGCCACGCGTTCGTGGGAATCCATGAATCCTCGCTGTCGTCTTGCCGGGCCGGTCAGCGTTCTTCCTGGAACGCATCGCGCACCCAGTGCACTTCGTTTCCGTCCGTGGCGACTACATCGAATCGGGCCCACCCGGGGTTTCGGGCCAGCCAGACGTTGGCGGCGCGGCTCAGGCGCTGGCGCTTGCGGCGGTCCACGGACGCGGCTGCGCCGCCGTACCCCGGGTGGCTGCGTCGGCGGACCTCGACGAACACGGTGACGCCGCCATCGGCCATGACCAGGTCGATCTCGCCCCGGCGTGTCCGGAAGTTCCGTGCCAGTGTTCGCAGCCCCCGCCGCTCCAGGTAGGCGCGTGCCCGCTCCTCGGCCTCGTGGCCCCGGTCGCGGGGGTCATTCCCCCTCCTTCTCGGTGTCATGGTGCCTGCCCTCCGTGGCCGGCTGGCGGAATACCGGGCGCCCGCGCACGAATTGCGCGGTCACCAGCTCGCGTTCGACGATCCGTTCGCTGTTCAGGTGTAGCCCCCCGGTCAGCCCGTCCAGGCGTTCTTCCGGGTGCTCCTCGAGCACTTCTAGGTACGGGAAGATGCGGTAGGCATCGATGCCCAGGGCCACCAGCCGGGCCTGGCGGGCCATGACATCACCGAGCTTCTCGGTCAGCCGCTCGTGCTTGAGCTCCGCCGGGATCCCGGGCGACTGGCCCACCAGCCAGGGGCCGTCGACAAAGTGCAGGCCGTCCAGGTCGCGGTCGTCCTCGGGGCGTGGGGTGCCACCGTAGATATGCGACGTCGACAGGACCGGCACGTCCTGGGCGTGGTGGTATTCGAGCTGCGGGCGCAGCAGTCGGCCCGCTTCGGGGAACGCGGCGAGGAAGACGGCGTCGACGTCCTGGCGGCGGCGCGGCTGGTATTCCAGGGTCTGGCCGAAGGTTCGGGTCAATTCCTGGTGGCGGCGGCTGCTGATGCGCAGGTTGAGCACCTCGCGGATGGGGCCTGAGAAGTCCGTTTCATCGGCGTCGTAGGCTTCGCTCTGCAGGACCGTGCCGTCGCCCGCCTCGAAGGCCTCCTGGAAAGCCTGCTGGACCCGCTCACCCCAGTCGGTCCGCGGCGCGAGAACCACCACGCTGGTCCAGCCGCGGCGGTGCGCGTGCCGGGCGGCCTGCTGGGCCTCTGCCTCCGGGCTGAGGGGGAAGAGGAACAGGTGGTCATGGCTGTCGCCGTCCTCCAGGGTGTTGAGAGCCAGGATCGGGGGCGCGTCATCGATGTCGGCGACGGCGCGGACAGCGTCGCGGGTCAGGGGCCCGATGACGGCGTCGCTGCCGGCCTCCCGGGCCTCGGCCAGGGCCGCGCGGGCCCGCTCCGCCTCGCCACCGGTGTCGTGGACGGTGACCTCCGGGCGACGGTTGGCGTCGTTGAAGTAGGCGGCGAGGATGCCGTCACGGACGGCGCGGCCGGCATCGCGGAAGTCTCCGCTGAGTGGCAGCAGCAGGGCGACGTGTTCTGGCCGGCGGATGCGCTCATGAAAGCGCGTGATGAGTTCGGTGGCCTGGCGGTCGCGCGCCGGGTGGTCTGGATAGGCCTCCTCCCAGGCGGACACCGCCTCCTCGAGGCGCCCCGGGTCGAGGCGGTGGCTGCGGGCGATCTGCGCCAGGCGGATCCAGCCGCCGTAGGTGTCGGCGTCCGGCTCGATGGCCTGGAGTTGTTGCGCCGGGGCCCGCCCCAGGGCCTGCCAGATGAGGTTGCGGTTCTCGTCGCGCTGCGACGGCGTCTCCAAGTGGTCCTCGAGGGCCACGCGTTGCTCCACCACCATCAGGTGGTTGTCCAGGCCGGCGGCTGCGGTGGCGCGTAGACGGTGGTAATCCGCCTCCTCGCCGGCCGGTGGCTCGGCCAGGTTATCGAGCAGCGATGCGGCCCGGTCCGGCCGCTCGCGGGCCAAGGCGAGCTGGGCGCGGGCCAAGGTGAAATGCGCCCGTCCCCGGTCGTCGAGATGATCCGGCTCGACCCGGGCCAGCGCCGTGGTGGCGGCGTCGCGCTCGTCGGCATCCAGCCAGGTGCGTGCAGCGGCGATGCTGACTCGATTGCGGTCCGCCGCTTCCTCGTAGGCCTCCGCTGCCGCATCATAGAGCTCCGCGGCGCGGGCGGTCTCGCCCGCGCCGCGGGCCTCATCCGCCTGCGCCTCGGTCTGCTCCGGGGCGTCGGCCGGCGTGACCGGTGCCGGGGCACAGCTGTAGAGTGCCGCCAGCAGCGCGGCCGCGATCAGGAACTGGAGAACGCGCGAGGGGCAGGTCATGGGAACCGTCGGAGAAGCCTGTGGATAAGCCTTCGGAGTATCCGGCGCCCGTCGCACCCGTGTCAAACGGCGGCGGGACGCTGTGGGTGGTGGCGACGCCGATCGGGAATCTGGCCGATCTGAGCCGCCGGGCGGCCGAGATCCTGGGCGGTGTCGAGTGGGTGGCCGCCGAAGATACGCGGCGCACGGGGCGTCTGCTGGAGCAGTACGGCCTGCGGGCGCGCCTGCTGAGCCTGCACGAGCATAACGAGGCCTCGCGCCTGCCCCGCCTGCTCCGGATCCTGGCGGCCGGCCGGGATGTGGCCCTAGTCAGTGATGCGGGTACGCCGCTGCTCAGCGACCCGGGCGCCCGGCTGGTGGCCGCTGCCGCCGCCGAGGGGGTGCCGGTGTCGCCGGTGCCGGGGGCCTGCAGCGTCACGGCCGCGCTCTCGGTGGCCGGATTCGGGGCGGACCGGTTCGTCTTCGACGGCTTCTTGCCTTCGCGCGATGCCGCCCGGCGCAGCCGGCTGCAGGAGCTGGCGGCCGAGCCGCGGACCGCGGTTTTCTTCGAGGCGCCGCACCGCATCGCCGCCTGCCTTCGCGATCTGGTCGCGATCTGCGGTGGACAGCGCCGGGTCGTGGTGGCGCGGGAGTTGACCAAGGTGCACGAGACGCTGCTGCGCGGTGCGCTGGAGGCGGTCCTGGGGCAGGTGGAGGCGGACAGCAATCAGCAGCGGGGAGAGATCGTCGTGGTCCTTGAGGGGGCGCCGGCGCGGGAGGCAGGCGCCGACGCCGATGACACGCTGCGCGCGCTGCTCGGCGAAGGGGTTCCGGTGAAGCAGGCGGCTCGCGTGGCTGCGCGCCTGACCGGGGGGCGGCGCAACGCCCTATACCAGCGCGCCCTGGAACTCGCCCGGGGCTGAGTCACAGGTCGCGTGGCGGAAAAAAGAGGTGAGTCGGCCTGTAAGCCGGGTTCTGTCGAGGATGGCCATTCCTCTGGGGCGTGCGTCACCGCACGCCTCTAGCGGCCTACCCGGGAGCGGCGCGGGCCACGCCATGGCTCCCCTATTTGGCCTTGCTCCGGGTGGGGTTTACCGTGCCGCGAACCGTTACCGGTCGCGCGGTGCGCTCTTACCGCACCTTTTCACCCTTACCTGTGCCGCCGCCCCGCGGCGGCCATCGGCGGTCTGTTTTCTGTGGCACTTTCCGTGGGCTCACGCCCCCCAGGCGTTACCTGGCACCCTGCCCTGTGGAGCCCGGACTTTCCTCCGTGCCGCGGTGCGGCACAGCGGCCATCCGGCCGACTCCACCCCCATATTACGAACGCGCGCGAGCACGTCAACCCTTCAATGACAGGTAGATACCCAATAGAGCCGATGTGCGTTATTAGCACATGCGGTTAACATCCCGTAACGCCAGTTAGTTGGTTGTCGCATCGGCCGCCCTTCGACTTGAAATCCCGTGCGTAACTTCATGTTTGGCGCCGGGCAGTGCGGCGGTACGGCTGGTTGACGGGGTGTGGGCCCCCTCCTATAGTGTCGCAACGTGGTTAAAAGTGGGATAAAAGGGCACGGCATGGAGCAGCGGGGGGCGCGGTGTTTCGCGGAGTCAACCAACTCAACCTGGATGCCAAGGGGCGGCTAGCCTTCCCGTCCCGGCACCGCGACCGCCTCCTGAGTCACTGCAGCGGCGAGGTAGTGGCAACGATCGACTATCGCGATCGTTGCCTGGTCTTCTACCCGCTGCCCGAGTGGGAAGAGATCGAGCGCAAACTGATCGCCCTGCCGGACCTCCAGCCGAGCGCCAAGCGACTCAAACGCCTTCTGATCGGTCACGCCCAGGAACTCCAGGTTGACGGCAACGGACGCGCCCTGGTCCCCCCGCCGTTGCGTGAATACGCCGGCCTGGAAAAGCGGGTGGTGCTGATCGGGCAGGGCAACAAGTTTGAGCTTTGGGATGAGTCCCTCTGGGAGCAGCGGCGGGCGGATTGGCTGCAGGAGGCGGCCGCGTCGGATGCCGAGCTCCCCGGGGAGCTGGAGAGCCTCGCCCTGTAGATCAGGTCAGGGGGCGTCATGTCCGCAGCGGAGATGCGCGCAGTGGCGGAGCAGAAGCCAACGGCGACGACACACCGGCCGGTCCTCTACGAGGCCGCGCTGGAGGCGCTCGCCGTGCGCCCGGACGGCTGCTATGTGGACGCCACCTACGGTCGTGGCGGCCACGCCCGCGGCATCCTCGAGCGGCTGGGGCCCCGCGGCCAGCTGTGGGTCGCGGATCGCGACCCCGAGGCGCTGGCCCACGCCCGCGAGACCCTATCGGATGACCCCCGCTGTACCGTGCTCGGTGCCGAGCTGGCCGATCTGCCCCGAATGTTGTCCGGGTATGGTCTGACCGCCGGTATCGACGGCCTGCTGGCGGATCTCGGTATCTCGTCGCCGCAGGTTGACAACCCCGACCGCGGTTTCTCGTTTCAGCGGGACGGCCCGCTGGACATGCGCATGGACCCGAGTTCCGGCGAGTCGGCCGCGGCGTTGCTCGAGCGTTTGAGCGTGCGCGAGATCGCCGGGATCCTGCGCCAGCTGGGGGAGGAGCGCCACGCCGGGCGTATCGCCCGTGCCGTCGTCGCTGCCCGCGAGGCCGGTGAGCCGCCGCGCACCACCCTGGCGCTGGCCCGGCTGGTCGAGCAGGCGGTGCCACGCCGCGAGCCCGGGCGCCATCCGGCGACGCGGACCTTCCAGGCCCTGCGCATTGCGGTCAATGACGAACTCGGACAGCTGGACCGCTTCCTCGATGGGGTCATCGACCTGCTCGCCCCCGGCGGGCGACTGGCCGTCATCGCTTTCCACTCCCTGGAAGACCGGCGCGTGAAGCGGTTCATCCGCCGGGCCTCGAGCGTCGGCGATCTGCCGCCGTCGGTGCCGGTGCCGCCGGAAGGCTGTCAGCCCCGTCTGCGGCCGCTGGGACGCGATTTGCGCGCGGGCGACGACGAGGTGGCCGGCAACCCGCGCGCACGCAGTGCGGTGCTGCGCGTAGCGGAGCGGCTGTCATGAGCCGTGCGGTCTGGGGCATGACCGTGCTGGTCCCGGCGGTGGTCGCCAGTGCCATCGGCGTGGTGGCCGTCCAGCACGAGTACCGCGGGGTCTTCGTGACCCTGCAGGACGAACTCGAGCGCAGCGATCGGCTGCGCGAGGAGTGGAGCATGCTGCAGCTTGAGCAGGGGGCGTGGGCCGGGCACAGCCGTCTGGAGCGCGTCGCCGGCGAGGAGCTGGGCATGGCGCTGCCCGAGCGTGACGAGATCATCATCCTGAGGCGCCCTTGAGGTGGCGAGAGTGAGCAGGAACACGCGCCGACAACCCCCGCTTCAGGGGCCGCCACGCTGGCGGCTCTACAGCGTCGTGGTGGTGCTGGCCCTGGCTGCCGGTGCCGTGATCCTGCGCGCCCTGGATCTGCAGGTGATCAACAGCGAGTTCCTGCGCGACGAGGCCGACGCCCGCCACCTGCGTACGGTGAGCATGCCGGCGCACCGCGGGGTGATCACCGATCGCAACGGCGAGCCGCTGGCGATCAGTTCACCGGTAGAGTCGGCCTGGGCCGACCCGGCGGAGCTGCTGGAGGACCGGGGGGCCGTCGCCGCCGTGGCCCAGACCCTCGAGCGTGCTCCGGCCGAGCTGCGCGACTTCCTGCAGGCCCGGGAGGGGCGGCAGTTCGTCTACCTGAGGCGCCACCTGTCCCCACGGGTGGCGGCGCGCATCCAGGAACTGGATGCGCCGGGTGTTCAGCTGCAGCAGGAGTTCCGCCGGTTCTATCCGGCCGGCGAGGTGGCCGCGCAGCTGGTCGGCTTCACGGACATCGATGGTCGTGGGCTGGGCGGCGTCGAGCGCGCCTTTAACGATGCCCTGAGCGGGCGTAGCGGCGCCAAGCGTGTGGTCCGTGATCCCTTCGGGCGCACCATCGAGGATGTCGAGCTGCTGCGCGAGCCGCGCCCCGGCGAGGACATCCGCCTCTCGCTGGACCGGCGCATCCAGTATGTGGCGTACCGCGAACTCAAGCGCGCCGTCCATGGCCACGATGCCGAGGGCGGTGCGGCCGTGGTGCTGGATGCAACCACCGGTGAGGTGCTGGCAATGGTCAGCCAGCCCTCGTTCAATCCCCATCGCCGCTCCGGCGTCGAGGCCGAGCAGCGCCGCAATCGGGCGGTGAGCTGGGCCCAGGAGCCGGGGTCGGTGATCAAGCCGTTCACCATCGCCGCCGCCCTGTCCAGCGGGGCCGTGCGCAGCGGGCAGGAGTTCGATACCGCGCCGGGGACCATGCGCGTGGGGCGGCACACGGTCCGCGATTTCCTCGACTACGGCGAGCTCGACATTGCCGGCGTGCTGCAGAAATCCAGCAACGTGGGCACGGTCAAGATGGCCCTGGAGACCGAGCCGCGGGCCCTCTGGAGCACCCTGGAGGATGTGGGCTTCGGCGAGCGTACCCGCAGCGGCCTGCGCGACGAGGTCGCCGGGCACTTCCTGCCGGCGCCGCCGCGGGGCGACGTGCAGCGCGCTACGCTTTCCTACGGTTACGGCGTGACCGCCACGCCCGTGCAGCTGGCGCGCGCCTACGCCGCGGTGGCCCGCGACGGGGTGATGCGCCCGGTCTCTATTCGCGCCCTGGATGATCCCCCGCAGGGCCGGCAGGTGCTCGACCCGGATCTGGCTGCCGAGCTGCGCGCCATGCTCGAGGCCGTGGTCGAGCCCGGCGGGACCGGCACCCGTGCGGCCATCTCCGGTTACCGGGTGGCCGGCAAGACCGGCACGGTGCTCAAGAGCGGCCCCAGCGGCTATGCCGAGGAGGATTACCTCGCCTCCTTCGTCGGTTTCGCCCCGGCGTCGGACCCGCGGCTGGTCATGGCGGTGACCATCGATCAGCCCCGCGGCGATCTCTACTACGGCGGCCAGGTGGCGGCGCCGGTGTTCTCCCGGGTGATGGGCAGTGCGCTGCGGATGCTCAACGTGCCGCCGGACGATCTCCCGGAGCTCGAGGTGCCCGTCGTCGCCGAGGGGGAGGGGTCATGAGCGCTTTGTCCGCATCCGGGGTCACCCTGCGCTGGCTGTTCGAACCGTGGGTCGGTGGCGAACTCCCGGCGGTTTCGGTCCGCGGGCTGGCCCTCGATACCCGGCGCCTTGAGCCCGGCGCCGTGTTCCTGGCGCTGTCCGGCAGCCGCGAGCACGGACTTGCCTACGTGCCCGCAGCGGTAGCTGCCGGGGCTGCTGCTGTGGCGTGGGATACGGACGACGACGCTGATGCCGCGCCGGCGCGTGCCGCTGCCGAGGCGGCCGGCGTGCCGATGGTCGGTGTGCCGGGCCTGCGCCGATACCTTGGTGCTGTTGCTGCGCGCCTTTACCGGGAGCCATCCCGGGATCTGGATGTCATCGCGGTTACCGGCACCGACGGCAAGACCTCGGTCACCCATTTTATTGCCCAGCTGCTCAGCACCGCCGAGGCGCCCTGGGGCGTGGTCGGAACCCTTGGCCACGGCCTGGTGGACCGGCTGCGCCCGGGTGTGCTGACCACACCGGACGCTGTGGCCCTGCAGGAGGCCTTGGCCGATTGTCGCCAGGCGGGCGCCCGCGGCGTGGCCATGGAGGCTTCCTCCCACGCCCTGGAGCAGGGGCGATTGTCCGCCACAGCGGTGGATCTGGCCGTACTCACCCACTTGGGGCGCGACCACCTGGATTACCACGGCTCGGTCGAGGCGTATGCCGACGCCAAGAGCCGGCTGTTCGAGTTCCCCAGTTTGCGGGCCCAGGTGCTCAACCTGGACGACGAACTCGGCCGGCGCCTGCACGACCGGGCCGCCGGTGCGGTCTTCACCTACAGCGCTGCCGGCGCCGCTGCGGACCTCTCCGCCGAGGCGGTAACCCCGGTGGCCGACGGCGTTCAGCTCACACTCTGTCTGGGCGCGATCCGACGCTCGGTGCGACTGCCCCTGTTCGGGCGTTTCAACGTGGCCAACGTACTGGCGGCAGTGGCGGCGGCCCTGGCTTTAGGGCGGCCCATGGACGCCGTTCTCGATCGGCTGGCGACGCTGCGTCCGGTGCCGGGGCGGATGGAGCAGTTCCAGGCCGTCGGGGCACCGCTGGTGGTGGTGGACTACGCCCATACACCGGGGGCCCTGGAGCAGGCGCTGAGCGCCCTGCGCGCGCATACCGACGGGCGGCTTTGCGTCGTATTCGGCTGCGGGGGCGAGCGCGACACCGGCAAGCGCCCGCTGATGGGCGAGGTCGCAGCGCGCCTGGCCGACCGGGTGGTGATCACCGATGACAACCCCCGGGGCGAGGATGCCGCAGCCATCCGGGCGTCCGTGGCCGACGGGGCCGGCGAGGCGGCCGAACTGGTGGCGGATCGGGGCGCGGCCATCCGCGAGGCTGTCGCCTGGGGGGGCGCCGGAGATGTGGTCCTGGTCGCCGGCAAGGGCCATGAGACGGACCAGGAAGTGGACGGGCACCGGCTGCCTTTCTCTGACCGTGAGGAGGTGGCGCGGCTGCTCGGCGCTGCCGAGGAGGGTGCATGGACCCGCTGAGCCTGCATCAGGTGGCTGCGCTGACCGGTGCCGAACTCGTCGGTCGTGACGGCGGTGCGACGGTGAACGGTGTTGCGCTGGATAGCCGCCGGTCCGCGCCGGGGACGCTCTTCGTGGCCCTGGCCGGGGCCCGCAGCGATGGCCACGACTTTGCTGCCGACGCCGCGGCGCGGGGCGCCGTGGCGGTCCTCGGGGCTCGGCCGGTGGCGGCGCTGCCCACGCTGGTGGTCGAGGACCCGGCCGCGTCCCTCGCGCTTCTGGGCGCGGAGTGTCGGCGTCGCAGCGGGGCGCGCGTGGTGGCCGTCACCGGCAGCAACGGCAAGACCACGGTCAAGGAACTGCTGGCGGCGATGCTTGCCGAAACCGGTCCGACGCTGGCCACCGAGGGCAACCGGAACAACCTGCTGGGCGTCCCGGAGATGCTCTGCCGGCTTGATGGTGGGCACCGCTACGCCGTCATCGAGATGGGTGCCAACGCACCCGGTGAGATTGCACAGCTCACCGCGTGGGCGCAGCCGGACGTGGGTGTGGTGACCAACGCCGGGCCAGCACACCTGGAGGGCTTCGGCTCGCTCAACGGAGTCGCCCGCGCCAAGGGCGAACTCTTTGAGGGGCTGCCCGGCCACGGCGTTGCCGTGATCCATGCCGACGACGACTACAGCGGCCTGTGGCGGGAGCTGGCCGGCGCGCGGCGCTGCCTGACCTTCGGCGCCGAGACCGGTCAGATCCGCTACCGGGGGCGGGGCAGCCGGCTCGAGCTGGATCTCGGAGGCGGCTGGACGGCAGCGCCGACGCCGCTGCTCGGTCGCCACAACGCCCAGAACATCGCCGCCGCCGCGGCCTGCGCCGCCGCGCTCGAGGTGCCGGCCCGGACCATCCTGGAGCGGGTGGCGGCCGCCGCGGCCGTGCCGGGGCGGCTGCAGCTGCGCTGGGGGTGTCACGGGGGGTGGCTGGTGGATGATACCTACAACGCCAACCCGGCAAGCCTGCAGGCCGCCATCGATACGGTCACGGAGTTCGGCGGTGCGCCCTGGCTGCTCCTCGGGGCCATGGGCGAGCTCGGCCGGGAGGCGGCGGACTGGCATCGCCGCGCCGGGCAACGGGCGCGGGCTGCCGGGATCCAGCGGCTTTGGACCCTGGGCGGGGCCGCTGCCCCGGCTGCCGAGGGCTTCGGGGTTGGCGGGCGCTGTTTTGACGACGCCTCGGCGCTGATCGAGGCGTGCCGGGCCGAGATGCCCGCCGATGCAGTGGTGCTGGTGAAGGGGTCGCGCTCCGCCGCCATGGAGCACGTGGCGGCAGGCCTGGCCGCGGAAGAATCGACAACGGAAGGGGGGGATCGCTAGGTGCTCTACCACTTGGCCATGGTGCTGGAGACGTTCTACTCGGGATTCAACGTCTTCCAGTACATTACGTTCCGGACCATCCTCGGGGTGCTCACGGCCCTGGGGATCGCGCTGATGATCGGCCCTGCGGTGATCCAGCGCCTGGTGCTCCACCAGGTCGGACAGCAGGTCCGGGACGATGGCCCGCAGACGCACCTGGAGAAGGCGGGCACCCCCACCATGGGCGGCGCGCTGATCCTCGTCGCCATCGCGGTGTCTACCCTGCTCTGGGCGGATCTGACCAATCGCTACGTCTGGGTGGTCCTGCTGGTGACCCTCGCCTTCGGCGTGATCGGCGGGGTCGACGACGCCCTCAAGCTGGCCCGGCAGGACAGCCAGGGGCTGCGCGCCCGGACCAAGTTCTCGCTGCAGATGCTCGCGGCCCTGGCGGCAAGCACGTTCCTGTTCGCCACCGCCGCCGACCCGGTGGAGACCAGCCTGGTGCTGCCGCTGGTCAAGGAGTGGGTCTTCCCGCTAGGTATCGGGTTCATCGCGCTGGCAACGCTGGTGATCGTGGGCAGCTCCAACGCCGTCAACCTCACCGACGGGCTCGATGGCCTGGCCATCATGCCTACGGTGCTGGTGGCCACCGGCCTGGCGGTCTTCGCCTACGCCAGCGGGCACCACATCTTCGCCGAGTACCTCGGGATCCCGTCAGTGCCCGGGGTAGGGGAGCTGGTGATCTTCTGTGGCGCCATCGTCGGCGCCGGACTCGGGTTCCTCTGGTACAACACCTACCCGGCCCAGGTGTTCATGGGCGACGTGGGCGCCCTGGCCCTCGGCGCCGCCCTGGGCGTGGTGGCCGTGGCCGTCCGCCAGGAGATCGTTCTGTTCATCATGGGTGGCATCTTCGTCATGGAGACGGTCTCCGTGATGATCCAGGTCCTCTCCTACAAGCTGACCGGGCGGCGCGTGTTCCGCATGGCGCCGCTGCACCACCACTACGAACTCAAGGGCTGGCCCGAGCCGCGGGTGATCGTCCGCTTCTGGATCATCACCGTGGTCCTGGTCCTGATCGGTCTGGCGATGTTGAAGGTGCGCTAATGGCAGCAGGCGACCGCCATCACGGATATACCGCCGTCGCCGGCCTCGGTGCCACGGGGATGGCCTGCGTGCGCCATCTGCGCGCCCGTGGCGAGGCGGTCGTGGTGGTGGATAGCCGCAGCGAGCCGCCCCGCCTGGGGCAGCTGCAGGCCGAGCACCCCGAGGTCCAGGTGGTGACCGGGGGGCTGGATCGGGAAACCCTGCTCGGCGCGGTTCGGGTGGTGGCCAGTCCGGGGCTCGATCTGCGTCACGGGGTTTGGGCCGAGTTGCGCGCCGCCGGGCGGCCGGTGGTGGGCGAGCTGACCCTGTTCGCCGAGGCGGTGAACGCGCCGGTCTGCGCGGTGACTGGGTCCAACGGCAAGAGCACCGTGGTCAGCCTGCTCGGCGAAATGGCCCGGGCCGCCGGGCTCGACGTCGCCGTGGGTGGCAATTTGGGGACGCCGGCGCTGGAGCTGCTGACCCGGGCGCCGGCCGATGGCTATGTGCTGGAGGTGTCGAGCTTCCAGCTGGAAGCGTGCCCCGGGTTTCAGGCCGACGTGGCGGCGGTGCTCAATGTCAGCGCCGATCACATGGACCGCTATGACCGCCTTGCTGACTACGCGGCGGTCAAGGCGCGGCTGCTCGAGGGGGTCGGGACAGCGGTACTCAACGCCGAGGATCCACATCTGGCCGAGCTGGGACGCCAGGCCGGCACGGTGCGCCGCTTCGCGATCGACCGGCCGGCCGACTACCACCTGCTCGAGCGGGACGGCGGTACCTGGCTCGCCGTCGCCGGTCGGCCGCGGGTGGCCGCCGATGCGCTTCCCGTGCCCGGTCGCGCCCACTGCGCCAATGCGCTGGCCGCTATGGCCCTGGCCGACGCCTTGGGGATCCCGGAAGCCGCGCAGTGCAAGGCCTTGAAGGCCTTTGCCGGACTGCCGCACCGCATGGAGCCGGTGGGCGAGTGGTGCGGGGTGCGCTGGATCAACGACTCCAAGGCGACCAATGTCGGTGCTGCCGTGGCTGCCATCAGCGGCCTGCAGCGGCCGGTGGTGCTGATCGCCGGCGGGCAGGGCAAGGGTGCGGATTTCCGGCCGCTGGGCCGGGTCTGTGCCGAATCGGCGCGGGCCGTCATCCTCGTGGGCGAGGACGCGCCGGCTATCGAGGCGGCCATCGCCGGCCGCGTGCCCATTGAGCGGGTCGGCGGCATGACCGCTGCCGTGGCGGCCGCCGCCCGCTGGGCCGAGCCGGGTGACGCCGTTCTGCTGGCGCCGGCGTGCGCCAGCTTTGATGCCTACAGCGGCTTCGAGGCACGCGGCGAGGCGTTCCGCGACGCCGTTCGCGGGGAGGTGGCCCATGGCTGAGATGACCGCAGGCGTTGCCGAACGCGGTACGCGGCTGCCGCTGTGGCCAAGCCTGGACCAGCGGCTGGTCTGGGTGGTGGCGGCTACGGCGCTGCTCGGCCTGGTCATGGTCGCTTCGGCCTCGATTTCCATGGCCGAGCAGGCCACCGGGGATCCGTTCTACTTCTTCAAGCGCCAGGTCTTCTTCGCCCTGCTCGGCCTGGGCATGGTCCTGGCCCTCCTGCAGGTCCCGCTGGCCACCTGGGAGCGGGCCGGCCCGGGGCTCCTGCTCGTCGCGCTGGGGTTGCTCGTGCTGGTGCTGATCCCCGGTGTGGGGCGCGAGGTCAATGGTGCCGTGCGCTGGATCCCGCTGGGCGTGTTCAACCTGCAGGTCGCCGAGGTGGTCAAGGTGCTGCTGGCCCTCTATCTCGCCGGTTTCCTGGTGCGCCGACAGCAGCAGCTGCGCACCTCCATGGCTGCCTTCCTGGTCCCGGTGCTGGTTTCGGCGGCGTGTGCCTTCCTGCTGCTGCGGCAGCCCGATTTCGGCACCGCGCTGATGCTCATGGCGCTGGCGGTGGGTCTGCTCTACCTGGCGGGCGCGCCGTTGTGGCGGTTCGTCACCCTGGTGGGGGTGCTGGCGGCGGCGGCCGCCGCCCTGGTGGTCTACTCGCCCTACCGCTGGCAGCGGGTGACCGCCTTCATGGATCCCTGGTCCGATCCGTTCAATACCGGATTCCAGCTCACCCAGTCGCTGATCGCCATCGGCCGCGGAGACTGGCTGGGTGTGGGGCTCGGCGGCAGCGTGCAGAAGCTCTTCTACCTGCCCGAGGCGCACACCGATTTCGTCTTCTCGGTGCTGGCCGAGGAGCTGGGCTGGATCGGCGTGGTCGTGGTGGTCCTGCTCTTCGCCTACATCGTCTGGCGGGCTATGGCCATGGGCTGGCTGTGCCACCGCCACCGACTGCCCTTCGCCGGTTACCTGGCCTGGGCGGTGGGGCTGGCCATCGGCCTGCAGGCGTTCATCAATATGGGGGTGGCCACCGGGCTGCTGCCGACCAAGGGCCTGACCTTGCCGCTGTTCAGCTACGGCGGCAGCAGCGCCCTGGCGACGGGCGCCATGATTGGGCTGCTGCTGCGCTGTGGCTACGAGTTGGCCGAGGCGCGGGCCGAGGGGCGCCGTCCCGAGGAGGAGCCGTCATGACCGCGCTGACCGTGGCCATCGCCGCCGGTGGCACCGGCGGGCACGTCTACCCCGGCCTGGCGGTGGCCGAGCTGCTGCGCGAGCGTGGCCACCGGGTGGTCTGGCTCGGGACGCGCAGCGGCCTGGAGGGCCGCGTCGTGCCCGCCGCCGGGGTCGAGGCCGAGTGGCTGGAGATCCAGGGGCTGCGCGGCAAGGGGCTGGCCGCGCAGCTCCGGCTGCCCTGGCGGCTGGGGCGCGCAGTGGCGGTTGCCGGGGCCGCGTTGCGTCGCCGGCGTCCGGATGTGGTCCTCGGCATGGGCGGCTACGTGGCCGGGCCGGTCGGGTTGGCCGCCCGGCTCACCGGGCGGCCGCTGGTGATCCACGAGCAGAACGCCCGGGCCGGGCTGACCAATCGCTTCCTGGCTCGCCTCGGGCGCCGCGTGCTGACCGGGTTCCCCGATACCCTGGGGGCGCGGGGCGAGTGGGTGGGCAATCCCATCCGCACAAGCATCCACCGGCTGGAGGCGCCGCGATCCCGTTACGCCGGGCGCCCGGAGGCGCCGCGGGTTCTGGTGCTCGGCGGCAGCCAGGGGGCGCGGACCCTGAACCGTTTCGTCCCGAAAGCGCTGGCCGGCCTCGACGGGCCGCGGCCGCAGGTGCTGCATCAGGCCGGCGAGCTCACCCTGGAGGAGGCGCGCACCGGGTATCGGCAGCTGGGCCTGGACGCGGAGGTGGTGCCGTTCATCGAGGACATGGCCGGCGCCTATGCCTGGGCGGATCTGGTGGTGGCCCGCGCCGGTGCCCTGACCGTGGCCGAGCTGGCCGCGGCCGGGGTGCCGGCCGTGCTGGTGCCGCTCCCCTGGGCGGTGGACGACCACCAGACGGCCAACGCCGAGCTGCTGTGCGCCGCCGGCGCAGCCCGGTGTCTGCCTGAGGGCGACGTGGAGCAGGGGGCGCTGGGTGCGGTGCTTGCCGATCTGCTCGCCGACCGCGAACGCCTGGCGGGGATGGGGGAGGCGGCTCGCGACGTGGCGCGCCCGGATGCCGCCGACCGCGTGGCGACGATCTGTGAGGAGGTGGCCCATGGCTGATGCAGTCCCTGCACGCGAGCCGCGTTTCGCCGCGCCGGCCGATGGCCGTGGCGCCTTCGGCCGGGTGCGCCGCATCCACTTCGTGGGCATCGGCGGGGCCGGGATGGGTGGCATCGCCGAGGTGTTGCACAACCTCGGCTTCACCATCACCGGATCCGACGTCAAGTCGGGCGCCGTGGTGGAGCGCCTGCTCGGTCTCGGGGTGGCGGTGCGGATCGGCCACGATCCGGGCCATGTCGAGGGCGTGGACGCGGTCGTGGTCTCCACTGCTGTCACCGAGGAGAACCCCGAGGTGCAGGCGGCGCGCCAGCAGCGCATCCCGGTGGTGCCGCGGGCCGAGATGCTCGCCGAGCTGATGCGCTTCCGTCACGGTGTGGCGGTGGCCGGCACCCACGGCAAGACGACGACGACCTCCCTGCTGGCCAGCTGCTTGGCCGAGGGCGGGTTGGATCCGACCTTCGTCATCGGCGGGCGGTTGATCAGTGCCGGGGCGCACGCGCGCCTGGGTGCCGGGCCCTACCTGGTGGCCGAGGCCGACGAGAGCGACGCCTCGTTCCTTCATCTCAAGCCGATGATGGCGGCGGTGACCAACGTGGATGCCGACCACCTGGGCACCTATGGCGGTGATTTCGACGCCCTGCGCCGGACCTTCATCGAGTTCCTGCACCATCTGCCGTTCTACGGCCTGGCGGTGCTCTGCATCGACGACCCGGAGGTGCGCCGGCTGCGCGAAGAGATCGGCCGGCCGGTTCTGACTTACGGCTTCTCCGCGGATGCCGACGTGCGGGTCAGTGCCCTGGAGGCCGACGGCCATCGCACCCGGTTCCGGGTCGAGGAGGGCGATGACGCCGCCTTCGCCGTGGAGCTGAGCCTGCCCGGACGGCACAACGTGCTCAATGCCACCGCTGCCATCGCCCTGGCCCGAGAGCTGGGGGTGGATGTGGCGGCAATCCAGCGGGCGCTGTCCGGCTTCCAGGGTATCGGCCGGCGCTTCCAGGTTTATCCCGACATCCCGCTCGCCGGGGGGGCGGCGGCGCTGGTCGATGACTACGCCCATCATCCCCGGGAGCTGGAGGCGACCCTGGAGGCGGCCCGCGCCGCCTGGCCGGAGCGGCGCCTGGTGGTGGTCTTCCAGCCGCACCGCTACACCCGCACGCGGGAGCTTTTCGACGATTTCGCGCGGGTGCTCAGTGGCACCGACGCGCTGGTGCTCACCGAGGTCTATGCCGCCGGCGAGGCGCGTTTGCCCGGCGCCGACGGCCGGGCGCTGGCCTCGGCGGTGCGCGATCGCGGCGGTGCGCAGCCGATCTTCGCAGACAGCCTGGACGAGGTGCCGGGGCTGCTGGCCGGGCTGCTGCGCGATAACGACGTGGTGCTGACCCTGGGTGCCGGCAGCATCGGTGGGCTCCCGGCGCGCCTGGGCGCCGGCCCGGCGGCGGGAGGTGCGGCGTGAGCGCGGCGGTCGAGCGGCGGCGGATCCGGCCCGGCGAGTGGCGCGAGCAGGAGCCGCTGGCCGGCTACACCACCTGGCGGGTTGGTGGGCCGGCGCGTCGGCTCTGCTGTCCGGCCGGCCGCGACGGGCTGGTCGACTGCCTGGCGCGCCTGCCAGCTGACGAGCCGCTGCTCTGGTGTGGTCTGGGCAGCAACCTGCTGGTCCGCGATGATGGCGTGGCAGGGACGGTCGTCCTGACCCAGGGCGGGTTGGACGAGCTGGTGGTGGGGGCGCATGGCCGGGTCCACGCGGAAGCCGGCGTGGCGTGCGGTCGCCTGGCTCGGGCGGCAGTCCGGGAGGGGCTGGCCGGGCTCGAGTTCCTGGCCGGTATCCCGGGCACCGTGGGAGGGGCCCTGGCCCTCAATGCCGGCGCCTGGGGCGGCGAGACTTGGGAGCGCGTGGTCGAGGTCGAGACCATCGATCGCCAGGGGCACATCCGGCGGCGGGCTCCGGCCGATTTCCGGATCGGCTATCGCAGTGTGGCCGGCCCCGCCGGCGAGTGGTTCCTAGCCGCGACCTGGGAACTGCCCCCCGCCGATGCGCAGGTGCTCCGCGAGCGGGTGCGGGCGCTGCTGCAGCATCGCAACGCCGTGCAGCCAGTGGGGCAGCCCACTTGCGGTTCGGTCTTCCGCAATCCCACGGGGGATGCGGCCGGGCGGCTGATTGAGGAGGCCGGTTTGAAGGGGGCGCGGCGCGGCGGTGCCCGGGTCTCCGAGCGCCACGCCAATTTCATCATCAACGAGGGTGGCAGTGCGGCGGATATCGAGGGGCTCATGGCGCAGGTCCGGGAGCGGGTTGCTGTGGTGCACGGTGTATGGCTGGAACCCGAGGTTCATGTGATCGGGGAGGTGCGGCCATGACTGGTATCCCGGATCCGCAGCGGGTCGGTCGCGTGGCGGTGCTCATGGGGGGCACTTCCGCCGAGCGGGACATCTCCCTGCGCAGTGGCGGGGCGGTGCTCGCCGCGCTGCAGCGCCGCGGCTACGACGCCGAGGCCTACGACCCCCGTGACCGCGCCCTGGAGGGGCTGCGGGGCTACGACGTGGTCTTCATCGCCCTGCATGGGCGGGGGGGTGAGGACGGTACGGTACAGGGGCTGCTGGAGCTGCTCGGGGTGCCGTACACCGGCAGCGGTGTCCTCGGCTCGGCGCTGGGCATGGACAAGTGGCGCTGCAAACGGCTCTGGCAGGGTAGTGGACTGCCCACGCCGGCGGGTCAGCTGCTCACCAGCGAGTCTCCGGTGCTGGCCGAGGGGCTGGCGTATCCGGTGATCGTCAAGCCGGTCCGGGAAGGGTCGAGTCTGGGCATGACCCGGGTTGACGGGCCGGCGCAGCTGGCCGAGGCCTACCGGGCAGCGGCGGCCTACGACGATACAGTCCTCGCGGAGCAGTGGGTCGAGGGCGAGGAGTACACCGTGGCGCTGCTCGGCGATCGGGCGTTGCCGTCGATCCGGCTGGAGACATCCCACGCCTTCTTCGACTACGCCGCCAAGTACCAGGCCGACGATACCGGGCACCACTGCCCGAGCGGTCTGGGTGCGGACGAGGAGGCGGAGCTCGGCGCGCTGTGTCGCGAGGCCTTTTCCGCCAGCGGCGGCAACGGTTGGGGGCGGGTGGATGTCATGCGGGATGCCGACGGACGCTGGTGGCTGTTGGAGGTGAACACCATCCCGGGCATGACGGATCACTCGCTGGTCCCGATCGCTGCGGCGCAGGCCGGTATCGGTTTCGATGAGCTGGTGGCTCGCATTCTCGGGGAGGCGTTGCCGTGAGCCGCGAAGACTGGAGAGACCTGCTGGGCCGGCAGCCTATGCGCCGCAAGCGGGTCGGCGCCCCGGGGCTGCGGGGCTGGCTCTGGGGTGGAGCGGTGGCGCTGTTGGCCACCGGCGCTGCCGGTATGGCCACCGTGGCGCTTCAGGAGGGGCGGATTCTGCCCCTGGAGCGGGTGGAACTGAGCGCCGCGCCGGAGCGCGTGGCGGACGATGACTTGCGCCAGGCGCTGGCACCGCACTTGCACAGGAGTGTGCTGGGGGTGGATGTGCGCGGCGCCCGGGACGCCCTGGAGGCGCTGCCCTGGGTGGCGGGTGCCGAGGTGCGCCGGGCCTGGCCGGGGCGGATCCAAGTGACCTTGCGTGAGCGCGAGCCGCTGGCGCGCTGGGGAGAGCAGGCGCTGGTCGACCGCGACGGCGGGCGGTTCGAGCCGCGGCCGGCGAGCATCCCGGAGGGGCTCCCGGTGCTGCGCGGTCCGGACGGCAGCGAGGGTGAGATGGCCGGCTTGTTCAGGGAGGTGCAGCAACGACTCGCTGAGCGCGGTGTCAACCTGGTGGCGCTCGGTCTTTCGCCCCGGGGGTCCTGGAGCGCGCGGCTGGAGGGCGGCATTGAGATGGCCCTGGGCCGGCAGCACCCGGGCGAGCGCGTGGAGCGCTTCGCCGCCGTGCTGCCGGCCTTGGAAGAACGACAAGAGGCCCCGATGGAGCGGGTCGATCTGCGCTACCCCAACGGCTTTGCCGTGGCTTGGGGTGCGGCAGACGAAGCGGACTGAAGGCGGAGCAGAGCATGGTGCGAAAGAGCGAAGACAGCCTGTTGGTGGGCCTCGATATCGGTACCTCGAAGGTGGTCGCCATCGTCGGCGAGGCCAAGGAGGAGGGCGAGCTGGAGGTGATCGGTGTGGGCAGCCACCCGTCCCACGGTCTCAAGAAGGGCGTGGTGGTGAATATCGACTCCACGGTGCAGTCGATCCAGCGCGCCATCGAGGAGGCCGAGCTGATGGCCGGCTGCGAGATCCATTCGGCCTATGTCGGGATCTCGGGCAGCCACATCCGCAGCCTCAACTCCCACGGGATGGTGGCCATCCGCGACAAGGAGGTCCGCCAGGCCGATCTGGAGCGTGTCCTCGATGGGGCCAAGGCGGTGGCGATCCCGGCGGACCAGCAGATCCTGCACGTGATCCCGCAGGAGTTCGTCATCGACAGCCAGGAGGGTATCCGCGATCCCCTGGGCATGGCCGGCGTGCGGCTGGAGGCGCGGGTCCACATGGTCACCGGTGCGGTCTCGGCGGCGGACAACATCACCAAGTGCGTCCGCCGCTGCCAGCTGGACGTGGACGACATCGTTCTCCAGCAGCTGGCGGCGAGCCACGCTGTGCTCAGCGACGACGAGAAGGAGCTGGGCGTCTGCCTCGTCGATATCGGCGGCGGGACCACCGATATCGCGGTGTTCACCGGCGGCGCCATCCGCCATACCGCCGTCATCCCCATCGCCGGGCACCAGGTCACCAACGACATCGCGGTGGCGCTGCGGACGCCGACGCACCACGCCGAGGACATCAAGGTGCGCTACGCCTGCGCCCTGTCGCAGCTGGCCAACCCCGAGGAGAGCATCGAGGTGCCCTCGGTGGGTGACCGGCCGCCGCGCCGCCTGTCCCGCCAGTCGCTGGCGTCGGTGGTGGAGCCGCGCTACGAGGAACTGCTCTCGCTGGTGCAGTCGGAGCTGCGCAAGAGCGGCTTCGAAGATCTGATCCCGGCGGGCATCGTGCTCACCGGCGGTAGCTCGAAGATGGAGGGGGTCACCGATCTGGCCGAGGAGGTCTTCCACCTGCCGGTGCGCATCGGGGTGCCGAAGTTCGTTACCGGCCTATCCGATGTGGTGCGCAACCCGATGTACTCCACCGGCGTCGGTCTGCTCGCCTTCGGCGCGCGCAACCGCGAAAGCGGCATGTCGCCGGCGCTGGCGCAGGACGCCGGGATAACCGCCTTGTGGGGGCGGATGAAGAACTGGTTCAAGGGCAATTTCTAGTCATTTCAGTAATCGCTAGCGTCCGCGACGCTTGAGGAGGGCAGCATCATGTTTGATCTGATGGATACCGCCAATCAGAACGCGGTCATCAAGGTGATCGGAGTCGGCGGCGGCGGTGGCAACGCCGTCCAGCACATGGTTGAGAGCGAGATCGAGGGCGTGGAGTTCATCTACGCCAACACCGACGCCCAGGCCCTGGCCAATACCCGCGCCGGGGTGACGGTGCAGCTCGGTTCCGGCATCACCAAGGGCCTGGGGGCCGGGGCCGATCCGACCACCGGCCGGCAGGCGGCCGAGGAGTCCCGTGACCGCCTTCAGGAAGTGCTCGACGGGGCGGACATGGTCTTCATCACCGCCGGCATGGGCGGTGGCACGGGCACGGGGGCGGCCCCGGTGGTGGCCGAGGTCGCCCGCGAGATGGGCATCCTCGCCGTGGCGGTGGTGACCAAGCCGTTCCCGTTCGAGGGCAACAAGCGCATGGGCGTGGCCCAGGAGGGCATCAAGGAGCTGGAGAACAGCGTCGATTCGCTGATCACCATCCCCAATGAGCGGCTTCTGCCGGTGCTCGGCAAGAACCTGACCCTGATCGACGCCTTCAAGTCGGCCAACGACGTGCTCCATGGCGCGGTGCGCGGTATTGCTGAGCTGATCACCCGTCCGGGCCTGATCAACGTCGACTTTGCCGACGTGCGCACCGTGATGTCCGAGATGGGCATGGCGGTGATGGGCAACGGCGTGGCCTCGGGCGAGGGGCGTGCCCGCGAGGCGGCCGACCGGGCCATCGCCTGCCCGCTGCTCGAGGACTTCAACCTGGCCGGCGCCAACGGTGTTCTGGTCAACGTCACCGGTGGCTACAACCTCTCCATCGGCGAGTTCGACGAGGTCGGCAACGCCGTGCGCGAGTACGCCTCCGACGAGGCGACCGTGGTGGTCGGTGCCGTGATCGACCCCGAACTGGAGGACGAGCTGCGCGTGACGGTGGTGGCCACCGGTCTGGGGCCGGCGGTTCAGTCCGCTGAGGATGTGGCTCGCGTCGCCCAGCAGGCGCAGCCCGGTCCGCGCAAGCACACCGGCGAGGTCGACTACGCGCAGCTCGACCGGCCCACGGTGATCCGGCAGAACGCCGCCAACGAGCGCAAGGAGGCGGATACCGACGGCGACATGGAGTACCTGGATATCCCGGCGTTCCTGCGTCGCCAGGCCGACTGAGGCGCGGCGCGTTTTGTGCGCTGCAATATACTTTTTGGATTTGTTACACTAATATTTCGCGACGTCTCGCCGCTATAAACGGTGAAGGCGGTGTGTCCGGTCGCGCTGGTTGCGGCTGAGCACACATGTAGCCGCATGAGCAGTGGAGCCGAGTCGAGCCATGATCCGTCAACGCACCTTGAAGAACAGCATCCGCGCGACCGGCGTGGGCCTGCACACCGGCGAGAAGGTCTACCTGACCCTCCGCCCGGCTCCGGCCAATGCGGGCATCATATTCCGGCGGACGGATCTCGATCGCGAGATCAAGGCAACGGCCGCTGCGGTGGGCGACACCCGTCTCTCGACCTGCCTGGTCGAGGACGGGGTGCGCGTGTCCACCGTCGAGCACCTGCTCTCGGCGCTGGCCGGACTCGGGATCGACAACTGCTACGTCGATCTCTCCGCCGCCGAGGTACCGATTATGGACGGCAGTGCGGCGCCTTTTGTGTTCCTGGTCCGCTCTGCCGGGATCAAGGAGCAGGAGGCGCCGAAGCGCTTTGTGCGCATCCTGGAGCCGGTCCAGGTCGTCGACGGTGACAAGTGGGTGGCCTTCGAGCCCTTCGAGGGCTTCAAGGTCAGCTTCACCATCGACTTCGACCATCCGGTCTTCCTCGATCAGCACGCCCGGGCCGAGGTGGATTTCTCCTCGACCTCGTTCATCAAGGAGGTCAGCCGGGCGCGGACCTTCGGGTTCATGAAGGAGATCGAGGCGCTGCGGGCTTCCCGTCTGGCCCTGGGGGGCAGCCTGGACAACGCCATCGTGGTCGACGACTACCGGGTGCTGAACGAGGACGGGCTGCGCTACCGGGACGAATTCGTCAAGCACAAGATCCTCGACGCCATCGGCGACCTCTACCTGCTGGGCAGCAGCCTGATCGGCTCTTTCCACGGGCACAAGTCCGGGCACGCCCTCAACAACCGCCTCCTGCGCAAGCTCCTCGAGCACGAGCACGCCTGGGAGGAGGTGACCTTCGAGGAGCTCGACGAACTGCCCATTGCCTACGATCAGCCGGTGGTGGCCTGAGCGCCGCAGCAGCTTGCGGTCCGGGCCGGCCAGCCGGTAGGGTGTAGCTTTCTGCCTGAAAGCTGGCTATGGATCTCTCGCTGACTCGCGCGATTCTCTTCGATCTGGACGGGACGCTGGTGGATAGCGCCCCGGATCTGACCGCTGCCATCAACCAGGTTCTCACCGAGCGGGACCGGTCTCCGGTAACCGAGGAGCAGGTCCGTGGCTGGGTGGGCAACGGCGCCCGACGGCTGGTGGCGCGTGCCCTCACCGGCGAGGACGACGGTACCCCGCCCGACGAGGAACTGGACACCGCCCTGGAGCGCTTCTTCGAGTGCTACGGCGAGGCCGTTTATGTCCACAGTCGCCCCTTCCCCGGGGTTGTGGAGACCGTGCAGGCGCTGGCCCGGGCCGGCATGCGTCTGGCCGTGGTCACCAACAAGCCGCGGCGCTTCGCCGAGCCGATCCTCGAGGGCATGGGCGTGGCCGACGCCATCGATGTGGTCGTCGGCGGCGAGTGCACCGAGGCGCGCAAGCCCGATCCCGAGCCGCTGCGCCTGGCCATGGAGCGCCTGGGCGCGGCGTCGCGGACGGTGCTGATGGTCGGCGACTCGAGCACCGATGTCGAAGCGGCGCACAACGCCGGCATCCCGGTAGTCTGCGTGCCCTACGGCTATCGCCGCGGCGTCGCGCCGGAGGATCTGGGGGCCGACGCCATCGTCGATGACCTCAGCGGCGTGGTCACGCTGCTTCGCGGGGCGGCCTGAGGCGATGAAAGAGCACGAATTCCACAGCCTCGCCGAGGCCGGCTACACCCGTATCCCCCTTATCCGGGAGGTGCTGGCCGATCTCGACACGCCGCTGTCCACCTATCTCAAGCTCGCCCGCGGGCCGCGCTCCTTCCTCTTTGAGTCGGTGGAAGGTGGCGAGAAGTGGGGGCGCTACTCCATCATCGGCCTGCCGGCCCGGACCGAGATCGCCGTCTACGGCCACCGGGTCGAGGTTCGCCGCGACGGCGCGCTGGTCGACGAGGAGCAGGTTCGCGATCCGCTCGCCTGGATCGAGGCCTACCAGCACCGCCACCGCGCCGCAACGCCCTCCGGATTCCCGCAGATGCCGCGTTTTCTCGGCGGGCTGGTGGGGTATTTCGGCTACGATACCGTGCGTTACGTCGAGCCGCGCCTGGCTGAGGGGGCCCCGGAAGACGCCCTGGGGCTGCCGGATATCTGCCTGGTGGAGGCCGAGGAGGTGGTGGTCTTCGACAACCTCGCTGGCCGGCTCTACCTGGTGGTCCACTGCGACCCGCGCGAGCCCGGCGCCTATGAGGCCGGGCTAGCCCGGCTCGACGAGCTGGCCGCGCGGCTGGCCGAGCCCGTGCAGCGGCCCCCGTCCCGGGGGCGTGGTGTGGCGGCCGGCGAGCCCCGCTACAACTTCACCCAGGCCGGCTTCGAGGACGCGGTGGAGCGGATCCGCGAGTATATCGCTGCAGGCGACGTGATGCAGGTGGTTCCCTCGCAGCGCATGAGCATGCCGTTCAGCGCCGAGCCGCTCGATCTCTACCGGGCGTTGCGTTGCACCAATCCGTCGCCTTACATGTATTTCCTCGATCTGGGTGCGTGCCAGGTGGTCGGATCCTCGCCGGAGATCCTGGTCCGCCTCGAGGATGGCGAGGTGGCCGTGCGTCCCATCGCCGGGACCCGCAAGCGCGGGGCCACCGAAGCCCGCGACCGGGAGCTGGAGCAGGAACTGGTCTCGGACCCTAAGGAGATCGCCGAGCACGTGATGCTCATCGACCTCGGGCGCAACGACGTCGGCCGGGTGGCCGAGACCGGCACCGTGCGCCTGACCGAGCGCATGGTGGTGGAGCGCTACTCCCAGGTCATGCACATCGTCTCTAACGTGGTTGGCCGGCTGCGTCCCGGGCTCGGCCCCATGGACGTGCTGCGGGCCACGTTCCCCGCCGGGACAGTCTCCGGCGCGCCGAAGATCCGCGCCATGGAGATCATCGACGAGGTCGAGCCGGTCAAGCGGGGCGTTTACGCCGGGGCCGTCGGCTATCTGTCCTGGTCGGGCAATATGGATACCGCCATCGCCATCCGCACGGCGGTGGTCCACGATGGCCAGGTCCATGTCCAGGCGGGCGCCGGGGTGGTCGCCGACTCGGTCCCCGAGCTGGAGTGGAAAGAGACCCTGAACAAGGGCCGGGCGTTGCTGCGCGCCGTCGAGATGGCCGAGGCTGGCTTATGATCCTGATGATCGACAACTACGACTCGTTCACCTGGAACCTGGTCCAGTACCTGGGTGAGCTGGGTGCCCGGGTCGAGGTGGTGCGCAACGACGAGATCAGTGCCGATGAGGTGCGCCGCTTGCGTCCGGAGCGCATCGTGATCTCGCCAGGGCCCTGCACGCCCAACGAGGCCGGCGTGTCGCTTGAGGTGGTCCGCTGCCTGGCCGGCGAGGTGCCCATCCTCGGCGTCTGTCTCGGGCATCAGACCATCGGGCAGGTGTTCGGTGGCCGCGTGGTCCGGGCCCGCGAGGTCATGCACGGCAAGACGTCCGCGGTGCGTCACCGCGGCCAGGGAGTCTTCGCCGGCCTCCCCGAGCCGCTGGAGGCCACCCGCTACCACTCGCTGATCGTCGAGCGCGAAAGCCTCCCTGAGGAGCTGGAGATCACCGCCTGGACCGAGGGGGCCCACGGCGCCGTCGACGAGATCATGGGTCTGCGCCATCGCCGTCTCCCGGTCGAGGGGGTGCAGTTCCACCCGGAATCGATCCTCACATCGTCCGGCCACGATCTGCTACGCAACTTCCTCGAGCAGCCCCGCGCCGTCGCCTGAACCCTGCCCCTAGTACCCTGAACCATCAAAAAACCGAGGCACCCCATGGACCTAACCGCCGCCCTTCGTCGAATCACGGAAAACCAGGACCTCAGCCCCGATGAGATGACCGCGGTCTTCCGCACGATCATGACCGGTGGGGCCACGCCGGCGCAGATCGGTGGCTTCCTCATCGGCATGCGCCTGAAGGGGGAGACGGTCCAGGAGATGGCCGCTGCTGCCTCGGTCATGCGTGAGCTCGCCGAGCGGGTCGATGTCGGCGACGACTTCCACCGCCTGGTGGACACCTGCGGCACCGGCGGTGATGCCAGCGGCACCCTGAATGTCTCCACCGCCGCCGCCTTCGTCACCGCCGCCGGGGGCATCCCGGTGGCCAAGCACGGCAACCGCTCGGTCTCCGGGCGCAGTGGCAGTGCCGATCTGCTCGAGGCCTGCGGCGCCACGCTGGAGCTCAGCAGCGAGGCGGTGGCCGAGTGCATCCGCCGGGTCAACGTCGGTTTCCTCTTTGCCCCGCTGCACCACAGCGCCATGAAGCACGCCGTGGGGCCGCGCAAGGAACTCGGTGTGCGCACCCTGTTCAACCTGGTCGGCCCCCTGTCCAACCCGGCCGGGGCGCGGCGCCAGTTGCTCGGGGTGTTCGGCCAGGAGTGGGTGCGCCCGGTGGCCGAGGTGCTGCAGACCCTGGGCAGCGATCATGTGCTGGTGGTCCACGCCGAGGACGGGCTGGACGAGATCAGCATCGCCGCCCCGACGCGGATCGCCGAGCTGCGCAACGGGCAGATCGAGGAGTACACCGTCACGCCGGAGGATCTGGGGCTGCGCAGCGCGCCGCTCAATGAGGTGACCATCTCCGGCACCAAGGACAGCCTGGCGATGATCCGTGCCGCCTTCGCCGGCGAGCGCATTGCCGCCATGGAGCTGATCGCCGCCAACGCCGGTGCCGCGCTCTATGTCGGCGGTGAGGCGCCCGATCTGCGTCGTGGTGTGGAGCGGGCTCGGGAACTCATGACCTCCGGGGCCGCCGCCCAGACCCTGGAGCGCTTCGTGGCGACGACCCGGGAGCTCGCCCAATGAGCGCCACCGGGACGCCGGATATCCTGCGCCGCATCCTGCGCCGCAAGGCCGAGGAGGTGGTCGAGCGCGCCGAGGCCCGATCGCTGCGCGAGTTGTCGGCCGCCGCTGCCGACCTGGCGCCGACCCGCGGGTTCTGCGATGCGCTGCTGCAGCGGGTTGAGGCCGGCGGCGCCGGGGTCATCGCCGAGATCAAGCGCGCCTCGCCCAGCCGTGGCGTGATCCGCGACGACTTCCGGCCGGCGGCCATCGCCGCCGACTACCAGCGTCACGGTGCCGCCTGCCTGTCGGTGCTGACCGACCGCGACTTCTTCCAGGGCGATGACGCCCATCTGCAGGAGGCCCGCGAGGCCGTCACCGTGCCGGTGCTCCGCAAGGACTTCACCGTCGATGCCTATCAGGTCTACGAGGCGCGTGTCCTCGGGGCGGACTGCATCCTGCTTATCGCCGCGGCGCTGGGTGATGCGCAGCTGGCAGAGCTGCACGCCCTGGCGGTGGAACTGGGCATGGATGTGCTCATCGAGGTCCACGACGCCGAGGAGCTGGCCCGGGTCGCACCGCTGGGGCCGGCGCTGGTCGGCGTGAACAACCGGGACCTGCGGACCTTCCATACCGATCTGGCAACCAGCGAGGCGCTGGCCGGGGCGATGCCCTCCGGTGCCCTGGCAGTGACCGAGAGCGGCATCCACACCGCCGGGGATGTGGCCCGTATGCGCGCGGCCGGCATCCACGCCTTCCTGGTCGGCGAGGCGTTCATGTCCGCGGAGAGCCCGGGGGAACGGCTCGCCGAGCTCTTCGGCGGCCCCGCTGGGGCGTGACCGGCGGGGTGGCCGTGGGCCGCGCGGCGGGTGTTCCACGGAACGTCGGCCGCGGAGCTACTGTCCATTACAACGGTGGCGTTATCGCCAGATTTGTGCATAATTCCCTGCTTCCTTGAGCGCACACTTCCCACCGGCGACGGGAGGGCCCAGGCGTTGGTCGATTACACCCGCATCCGGCTCCACGGCTTCAACAATCTGACCAAGTCGTTGAGCTTCAACATCTACGACGTTTGCTACGCCAAGACCGAGGCGCAGCGGCGGGCGTATATCGAATATATCGACGAAGAGTACAACGCCGAACGGCTGACCGAGATCCTGACCAACGTCGCCGAGATCATCGGCGCCAATGTGCTCAACGTCGCGCGCCAGGACTATGACCCCCAGGGGGCCAGCGTGACCATCCTCATCTCCGAGGGTCCGGTGTCGCCCGAGGAGGCCGAGGAGAGCGCCGAGGCGCGGCCCGGGCCGCTGCCCGACGATGTCGTTGCCCACCTGGACAAGTCGCACATCACCGTGCACACCTACCCGGAGATGCATCCGGACAAGGGTGTGAGCACCTTCCGGGCGGACATCGATGTCTCCACTTGCGGCGTGATCTCGCCGTTGACGGCGCTCAACTACCTGATCCACTCGTTCGACTCGGACATCGTGACGATGGACTACCGCGTGCGCGGCTTCACCCGCGACGTGGAGGGGCACAAGCACTTCATCGATCACGAGATCAACTCGATCCAGAACTACCTCTCCGAGGACACCAAGGAGCGCTACCAGACCCTGGACGTGAACGTCTACCAGGAGAACATCTTCCACACGAAGATGATCCTGCGCGAGTTCGACCTGGATAATTACCTCTTCGGCGAGTCGAGTGCCGACCTTGACGATGAAGAGGCGAACACGATCCGCAGGCATCTGCGCCGGGAGATGATGGAGATCTTCGCCGGGCGCAACCTGCCGGCCAACCAAGAAGTCTGAGCCGCCGCGGACGGCGGGGGCAGTGGCGGTTGCCAGTACCGCCGCCTTCCGTTATTATGCGCGGTCTTCGACGGAGAGAGCGAAGCGATGAAGACGTATAGCGCCAAGCCCGCAGAGGTTCAACGCGACTGGTACCTGGTCGACGCCACCGACAAGACGCTCGGGCGGCTGGCCAGCGAGGTCGCGCATCGCCTGCGCGGCAAGCACAAGCCGGTCTTTACTCCGCACGTCGACGCGGGCGATTATATTGTCGTGATCAACGCCGACAAGGTTCGCCTGACCGGGCGGAAAGAGCGGGACAAGCAGTATTTCTGGCACACCGGTTTCCCGGGCGGCATCAAGAGCCGGTCCGTGGCCGAAGTGCGTGAACGTCATCCGGAGCGCCTGATCGAGAGCGCGGTGCGCGGGATGATGCCGAAGAACCGTCTGGGCCGGGCCATGCTCAAGAAGCTCAAGGTCTACGCCGGGAACGAGCACCGTCATCACGCTCAGCAGCCGCAGCCGCTGGAGCTCTGAGGCTACAATCGGGAACGATCAAGACCATGGCGAATCAGCAGTATTACGGAACCGGACGCCGCAAGACCTCTGCCGCGCGGGTGTTCATGACCCCGGGTAACGGCAATATCACCGTTAACGGTCGCCCGCTCGACGAGTACTTCGGGCGCGAGACCGGGCGCATGATCGTGCGCCAGGCGCTGGATCAGGTGGACGCCGCGGACAAGTTCGACATCAAGGCGACCGTCTCGGGCGGCGGGTCCAGCGGGCAGGCCGGTGCGGTGCGCCACGGCATTGCCCGGGCGCTGGCGAACTACGACGCCGAGCTCAAGGCGCCGCTGCGGCGTGCTGGTTTCATCACCCGCGATGCGCGCATGGTCGAGCGGAAGAAGATCGGCCTGCACAAGGCCCGTCGCGCGACGCAGTTCTCCAAGCGTTAACGCGGCGAAAGCAGCAGTTCCTGCTGGGGGATCGTCTAGCGGTAGGACTACGGACTCTGACTCCGTCAGCGGTGGTTCGAATCCACCTCCCCCAGCCATCTATACGGCCTATGCCCCGCGCCAGCGGACACCCTCGGGTGCCGCTGGCGCTTTCGTCCGGCCTCCCTTCCTCTCGACGCCGCCGTATATCCTAGCCCCGCTCGTAGATGTCGAAACGCACCGCCCGGCCGGATACCGCCCGGCTTGGCGGTGGGCCGGACACCGGGGCCGCGCGCTGCGGACGCTTGACCACCACCCGGCGGGTGGCGTGGGCCAGCGCCGCGGCCAGCAGGTCGGCTTCGGCCGGGGGCGGTGCGCTCGCGTGCAGGGCCCGCAGGACCTGCGCTGGGCGGCCGACGGCGCCGCGGGTGGCGCCGTCGGGGTACATCGGATCAACGTAGACCACCTCGCACGAGGCGGTGGGGAGCCGCCCCAGCACGTCGCGCAGATCCCCCGGTTGCAGGCGGATGCGCTCGGTCGTGGCGGCCAGCTGCGGCTCGGCGGCAGCCCGCTCGAGGGCGGCGGCGAGCAGGGCGGAGAGGACCGGGCTGCACTCGATCCAGGTCACCGAGGCGCCCAGAGCGGCGAGCACCCAGCCGTCCTGGCCGAGTCCGGCGGTGGCATCGACCACTGCCGTCTGCGGTCGTCTATGTAGCCCCACGGCGCGCGCCAACGGGTCGCGGCGGGGCGTGGAGCCGGCCACCCGGCGCTTCAGCTGCCGGTCCGCGAAGTCCACCGCCACCGGTCCGGGGGCGCGCCGGCCGAGCATCTGCAGCGCCGGCGGGTCGCCGGCGCGCAGCACCACCCCGGGGCCGGCGTCGGGGTGGGCGTCGAGTTGGGGCACGCCCAGGCGCTCGGCCCATGCGGCGGCGAGGGCATCGTCGCCGTCGGCCAGCACGCCGCGCAGCCCGGCATCGGTTGGCGCATCGCAACGCAATCCTGCGTGCATTAGTATGTTCCTCCGGAGACAAGACACCCGCGGGGCACGTGGCCCCGATCGCGAGGAGCGGTATGGCACAAGAGAACGGCACCCGGAACCAGGACATCGATTACGAGGCGCTCTCCCGGTCGCTGACCGAGATTACCGCCAAGAGTCAGGAGCTGGTGCAGGAGTTCCTGCAGCAGGAGCAGTCGACGCACCACGTGGCCATGGAGGATGCCGCGCAGATGGCGCAGCTGTTCCAGCAGCTGAGCGCGCGGGTGATGGCCGATCCGGCCCGCCTGATGCAGGTGCAGATGTCCTTCTGGCAGGACTACATGAGCCTGATGCAGAACGTGGCCCTGCGCTTCTGGGGGCTGGAGTCCGAGCCGGTGGCGCAGCCGGCCAAGGGGGATCGGCGCTTCCAGCACCAGCACTGGGAGGATCACCCCTTCTTCGATTTCGTTAAGCAGTCCTACCTCCTGGCGGCGGATCACACCCACGCGGTGGTCCGGGACGTGGAAGGGCTCGATGATCAGACCAAGAAGAAAGTGGATTTCTACACCCGGGCGTTCATCGACGCCATGGCCCCGTCGAACTTCGTGGCCACCAACCCCGAGGTGCTCGAGAAGACTGTCGAGACCGGCGGCCAGAACCTGCTGCAGGGGCTGAGCAATCTGCTCGACGACCTCAAGCGGGGTCGTGGCCGGCTCGACATCAAGATGACCGACTACGACGCCTTCGAGGTCGGCACCAACCTCGCCACCACCCCGGGGCAGGTGGTCTACCAGAACGAACTCATGCAGCTCATCCAGTATGAGCCCACCACCGCCGAGGTCCACAAGCGGCCCCTGCTGCTGGTGCCGGCGTGGATCAACAAGTACTACATCATGGATCTCAACAGCGAGAAGTCCATGGTGAAGTGGCTGGTGGATCAGGGCCATAGCGTATTCATCATCAGCTGGCGCAACCCCGACGAGAGCCTGGCCGAGAAGCGCTTCGAGGATTACATGCTCGAGGGGCCGGTGACGGCCATGGATGTCGTCCAGGAGATCACCGGCAGCGACGAGATGAACCTGGTTGGCTACTGCCTCGGCGGGACCCTGTCGGCTTGCACCCTGGCCTGGCTGGCGGCCCGCGGGGACCGGCGCATTCAGGCCGCGACCTTCCTGACCTGCATGCTCGACTTCGAGTACCCCGGTGAGCTGGAGGTCTTCCTCGACGAGGAGCAGATCGCCACGCTGGAGCGGCGCATGAGCCGGAAGGGCTATCTGGAGGGTCGGTACATGTCCACGACCTTCAACATGCTCCGCGCCAACGACCTGATCTGGTCGTTCTTCGTGAACAACTACCTCAAGGGCGATGAGCCGTTCCCCTTCGATCTGCTCTACTGGAACTCCGATTCCACCAACATGCCCGCCAAGATGCATAGCTTCTACCTGCGCAACATGTATCAGCGCAACCTGCTCAAGGAGCCGGGTGCCCTGGAGCTGGCGGGGGAGGCCATCGACCTGGGCCGGGTCGACATCCCGGCCTACTTCATGTCGGCCAAGGAAGACCACATCGCCCCCTGGAAGAGCACCATCCGTGGCCCGCGGCTGCTCTCCGGTCCTACCCGCTACGTGCTTGGCGGATCCGGCCACATCGCCGGCGTCATCAATCCGCCCCACAAGAACAAGTACGGCTACTGGACCAACACCGCCAAGACGGTGGATCAGGATGAGTGGCTGGCCGGGGCCGAGGCCCACGAGGGCTCATGGTGGAACGACTGGGGGCAGTGGCTGGCCGGCCACGGCGGCGAGAGCGTTGCTGCACGGAAGGTCGGGTCGAAAAAGCACGCCCCGATCGAGCCGGCACCGGGCTCCTACGTCCGCCACGGCGTGCTCTACGGCGACTGAAGCCATCTTCCGGGTCGGGCGGGCTGGTGTCGACGGCCGGCCCGGATTACACTTATTCACTGATGCAAACTTGCGGGCAGCGCGTTGCCATGGACGTGACCGCTTTCAATCCGGCGGGGATGCAGGCCATCCACCGCGCGGACGAGGGCCTGACCCGGACCGCCGCCCAGGTGGCCCGGGTTACAGCGCAGTCCGATCCTCGCTCCGAGGAGATGCACACGGCGGTCATCCAGTCGCTGAGCTACGAGCAGCAGGGACACGCCGGCGTCCGCGTCGTGCGGGCCGTCGACGAGATGACCGGCACGCTGCTCAATATCCGCTCCTGACCTCCCGCCCGTGCTACAATTTTCGCTTTTGCGAGTGGACCCGTTATGACCGACGCGCAGCCGTTAGTGGGCGTCGTGATGGGCAGCAGTTCCGATTGGGACACCCTCTCCGGCGCCGCCGAGGTGCTTCGTGACTTCGAGGTGCCCCATGAGGCCCGAGTGGTCTCTGCCCACCGAACCCCGCAACTGATGGCCGACTACGCCGCCGAGGCCGAAGAGCGCGGCCTGCGGGCGATCATAGCCGGCGCCGGCGGTGCCGCCCATCTGCCCGGCATGCTCGCCGCGCAGACCATCGTCCCGGTGCTCGGGGTGCCGGTGCAGTCGAAGGCCCTTAACGGCCTCGACTCGCTGCTGTCCATCGTCCAGATGCCGGCCGGCGTGCCCACCGCCACCTTCGCCATCGGCACCGCCGGCGCGCGCAATGCGGCGCTCTTTGCGGTGGCCATGCTCGCCCGCGAGGATCCGCGCTACGCCGACGCGCTCAAGGCCTTCCGCACCCAGCAGGCCGAGCGCGTCTATGGGGAGGAGCTCTCATGACCGTCGCCGCGCCGATCTTGCCGGGAGCGGCCATCGGCATCCTCGGTGCCGGCCAGCTCGGCCGCATGCTCGCCGTGGCCGCGCGGCGTTCCGGCTACCGGGTCCACGTCATCGCCCCCGGCGCCGGGCAGGCCCCGGCCGGGCAAGTGGCCGATGTCGTGCACGACGCCGAGCCCACGGCGGAGCTGCTGCGCAGCCTGGCTGGCGAGCTGAGCGTGCTGACCTACGAGTTCGAGAATCTGCCCCGGGGGGCCGTCGAGGCCGCCGCGGAGTGCCTACCGGTGCGGCCGTCCCCCCACGCCCTCGCGACGACGCAGAACCGCGCCCTGGAGAAGACCTTCCTGCGCCAGCACGGCCTGCCCACGGTCCCCTTCGAGTCCGTCCGCGGGGCCGCGGAGGCGGCCGCTGCCGTGGAACGTCTCGGTGCCCCGGCGGTGATCAAGAGCGCCGGGCTGGGTTACGACGGCAAGGGCCAGGCGGGGGTGGATAGCGTCGAGGCCGTGGCCGCTGCATGGCCGGCCATCGGTGCCGAGGAGGCGGTGGTCGAGGCGCGTATCGATCTGGCCATGGAGGTCTCGGTGGTGGCCGCCCGCGGCGTGGATGGCCGTTTTGTCCACTACGGGGTGACCGAGAATCGCCACCGGGACCACATCCTCGATCTGTCGGTCAGCGATGCCGACCTCGACCCGGCGTTGTGTCAGCAGGCCGTGGAGATCGCCCGGGTGGTGGGAGAGGGGCTCGACGCCGTCGGCACCTACTGCGTCGAGTTCTTCATCGACGCCGGCGGACAGCTGATGGTCAACGAGATCGCCCCGCGGCCGCACAACTCCGGCCACCTGACCATCGAGGGGGCGGTCACCTCACAGTTCGACCAGCAGTTGCGTGCCATCTGCGGCTTGCCCCTGGGTAGCACCCGGCGGTTGACCCCGGCGGCCATGGTCAACCTGCTCGGCGATGTCTGGGATGCCGGCACCCCGCCCTGGGACGAGGTCTTCGCCGACCCGGCGGCCACCCTCCACCTCTACGGCAAGGGCGCGCCGAGCCCCGGCCGCAAGATGGGCCACATCACCGTGCTCGGCGACGACCGGCAGGAGGCCGCCGACCGAGCCCTGAAGCTGCGCAACCGACTGGCCCCCCATGTGGTTTCGTAACCTGATCCCCTACCGCCTGCGCGATGACGTCGCTTACGACCCCGAGACCGCCGACCAGCGCCTGGGTGCGCTCGCCTTCACGCCCTGCGGGGCACTGGAGCCGAGCCGCAGTGGGTTCGTACCGCCGCTCGGCCCCGGGGCGCCGCTGGTGCACGCCGCCGCCGGCAGCCTGCTCTTCTGTCTGCAGGAGGAGACGAAGCTGCTGCCCGCGGCGGTGATTCGCGAGGCTATGGACGAGCGCATCAGCGCCGTGGAGGCGGCCGAGCATCGCAAGGTGCGCAAGCGCGAGCGCGACCGCATCCGCGACGAGGTGGTCACCGACCTGATGCCGCGGGCATTCAGCCGCCACAAGCGGACCTGGGGCTACCTGGATACTGAGGCCGGCTACCTGGTGGTGGACGCCGGCTCCGAGAAACAGGCCGAGCACTTCGTCGAGCAGCTGCGCGAGGCGTGGGGGGATCTCACCCTCAGTCCGCCGGAGACCGAGATGGGGCCGGGGACCATCATGACCCGCTGGCTGGCGCAGCAGCAGTTGCCCGGTGACCTGGAGCTAGGCGAAGAGGCGGTGCTCGAGGACCCCAACGCCGAGGGTTGCGAGGTCCGCGTCAAGCGCCAGGACCTGACCTCCGACGAGATGCGTGCCCACATCGATGCCGGCAAGCGCGTTCGCCGGCTGGCGGTGACCTACAGCGAGCGGCTCAGCGCGGTGCTCGACACCGACTTGAGCCTGCGCCGCCTGAAATTCCACGACGTCATCCGCGAGCAGGCCGGCGACCGCGACCCGGAGAGCCAGGCCGAGCAGCTCGATGCCGACTTCTCGCTGATGACCCTTGAGCTGCGCACCCTGATCCCGCGCATGATGGAGTGGTTCGGCGGCGAGAAAGCCACCTCCTGATACCTGCCCCCAGGGGCGACCGACGATCACCGCCGGCGGGGGCGTGCTGGCGCCGGTGCCGACCTGGGGACGCTACCCGCCCACCTTTGGGGGCTCCACGCTCGCCGTCCCTGGCGAGCGAGGCCCCTGGCCGACCCCGGCCTCACCCCGCCCTCGCCGGTCGGGGGCGTCAGTCAGCCGTCAGGAGGGGGCGTCGAGTAGCTCGCGCAGGGTCTCCCACACCCGCTCGGCGATCTTCGGCTGCGCCTCGGCGGTGGGGTGGACCCCGTCGTTCTGCATCATCCCGTCCCGGTCCCAGACCCC
Organism: Halorhodospira halophila; assembly: GCF_016653405.1. Taxonomy (NCBI): domain Bacteria; kingdom Pseudomonadati; phylum Pseudomonadota; class Gammaproteobacteria; order Chromatiales; family Ectothiorhodospiraceae; genus Halorhodospira; species Halorhodospira halophila. Next base: position 363,646 of record NZ_NHSN01000025.1, on the reverse strand, counting down.
ATCGAGGAGAAAGGGGATCACCGGCAGGTCGTGCTCTTCGGCCAGTTCGGGGTAGATGGCCGCGAACTGCTCGGTGTAGGTTCGCCCGTAGCTCGGTGGGATGCGGATGCCGATCAGCAATACCTGGCTGTCCGCCTCGTGGGCCTGCTCGATCATCCGCGCCAGGTTGCTGCGGATCCGCTCCGGGGGTTGGCCGCGCAGGCCGTCGTTGCCCCCGAGCTGGAGCAGGACGATCTCCGGCTCGTGTTCCTGGAGGGCGTCGGGCAGGCGCCGGGTCCCGCCGCTGGTGGTCTCGCCACTGCGGCTGACGTTGGTCACCCGGTGGGGCAGGTCGGCCTCGTCCAGGCGTGTCTCGAGTAGAACGGGCCACGCCTCGTCGCGGTCGAAGCCGTAGGCGGTGGAGAGTGAATCGCCGAAGACCAGGATGGTCGGACGCTCGGCGGCGGCCGCCGCCGGCGCCAGGAGCAGCGCCAGTGCCGCGGCGAACAACGCCCGGCGCAGGGGCAAAAAGAAGCAGCCGGTACCAGCCATAGGAGCGAACACCCGATGCTGAAGGAAGAAGCCGACGCCCCCGCCGCGGCGGGCACCCCTCACCCGGCGCTGGAAGCCCGCGGCCTGGGGATGCGCTTTCGTGGCCCCGACGGCGAGGTCGTCCTGTTCGATAACCTGAATCTTACCATCCGCCACGGCGAGAGCGTCGCCATCCTGGGGGCCTCGGGCTCCGGTAAATCGACCCTGCTCGGGCTGCTGGCCGGCCTGGAGCAGCCCGCCAGCGGGCAGGTCTGTGTCGACGGCGAGGAGCTGACCGCGCTGGACGAGGACGGGCGTGCGGCAGCGCGGGCCGGACGCATCGGTTTTGTCTTCCAGGCCTTCCATCTGCTCGGCGGGCTCTCGGCGCTGGAGAACGTGCGCCTGGCCTTGGAACTCTCCGGCCGTGGTGGCGACGGTGAGGCGGCGGCTGCGGCGCTGCAGCGGGTGGGGCTGGGGCATCGCCTGCACCATACCCCCGAGCGGCTCTCCGGCGGCGAGCAGCAGCGGGTGGCCATCGCCCGCGCCTTCGTGACGGAGCCGCGGCTACTAATGGCCGACGAGCCCACCGGCAACCTGGACGACACCATCGGTGCCCAGGTGGTGGACCTGCTCTTCGACCTCAACCGGGAGCACGGCACCACCCTGATCCTGGTTACCCACGATCCCTCGGTGGCCGAGCGCTGCGAGACCGTCTATCGCTTCCGCGAGGGGGTGCTGGCCCGATGAGCGCCCCGAACTCTGCGATTGGCACCACGCTGCGGCTAGCCGCGCGCTTCCTGCGACGCGATCTGGCCGCCGGCCGGCTGGGGATCCTCGCCGCCGCGCTGGTTGTGGCTGTGGCCGCGGTGACCGCCGTTGGGTGGCTGGGCGACCGGGTGGGGGCGGCCACCACCGAGCGCGCGGCGGAGCTGATCGCCGCCGATCGCCTGGTGCGCACCGACGACGCCGCTCCGCAGGCGTGGCTGGACGAGGCCCGCGAGCGCGGCCTGCAGGCGGCGCGCACCGTGGAGTTCCCCACCGTGGTGGCTGCCGATGGCAGCACGCGCCTGGTCTCCGCCAAGGCGGTGGAGGTCGGCTACCCCCTGCGCGGTGAGCTGCGCTACGCAGAGGATCGCGAGAGCGCCGACCGGGTGGCGGAGCAGCGCCCGCAGCCGGGTGAGGCCTGGGTTGAGCCGCGACTGCTCGACCTGCTCGGCGCCGAGCTCGGCGGATCGCTGGAGGTCGGCGACAGCGAGCTGCCCATGACGCGGCTGGTTACCGCCGAGCCCGATCGTGCCGGCATGTTCGGCACCGTGGCGCCCCGGGTGCTGATGGCCTGGGAGGACATCGCAGGTACCGGGTTGGTGGGCGAGGGCGCGCGGGTGAGCCACGCCCTGCTGCTCGCCGGCCCCGATGCCGAGCTGGATGCCTTCGCTGAGTGGCTGCGCGGGGCGGATGGCCCGGAGGCCGAGGTGCTTACCGGCACCGAGGCGCAGCCGGCCATCCAGGAGATCGTCGGCCAGGCGGAGCGCTTCCTGGGCCTGGCAGCGCTGATCACGGTGGTGGTGGCCGCCGCCGCGGTGCTGCTCACCGCCCGGCACTATGCCGAGGCGCAGCTCGACCGCGTGGCGGTCATGCGCGTGCTCGGCGCTCGGCAGGGCCGGGTGGTGGCCATCCAGGCCGCGGTCCTCGGCGCGGTGGCGTTCGCCGCCGGCGTGCTCGGCGCGGCCATCGGCTTCGCCCTGCACGCGGTGATGATCGCCCTGCTGACCGATGTGCTGCCGCCCAACCTGCCACCTCCGGGGCCGCTGCCGGCCGTCTACGGGGTGGGCCTCGGGGTGGCCGCGGCGGCCGGGTTCGCCTTGCCCACGGCGGCGCGGCTGCGCCATGTGCCGCCCATGCGGGTGCTGCGGCGCACCGCAGGTGCCGGCGTGGTGCGGACCGGCGGGGCCTACGCCGTGGCGGCGGCGGTGATCGCCGCGCTCATGGTCTGGCGGGCCGGCGATCTCACCCTCGCCGGCGTGGTCCTGGCGGCCACGGCCGCCACCCTGGCCGCCCTGGCCATCGCTGCGTATGCCGCCGTGCGCCTGGCCGGCTGGCTGCGTGCGCGCAGCGGCTCGCGGCTGCTCTGGCTCACCGGGCCGAGCCGGCGTCCCGGCGCCACCGTGGTGCAGGTGGTGGCCGTCGGCCTGGGGCTGATGGCGCTGCTGCTGCTCTCGGCGGTCCGCGAGGACCTGCTCGATACCTGGCAGGCCGGCATCCCCGACGATGCGCCGGATACCTTCCTCATCGACGTGGCGCCGGAGGAGGTCGAGCCGCTGCAGGCCTTCCTGGCCGAGGAGTTGGACACCGAGGTGACCCTTTACGCCATCACCCGCGGCCGGCTCGACGCCATCAACGAGGACCGCGTCCGCCCCGGTGATTTCGAGTCGCCGCGGACCCAGCGCATGGTCGACCGGGATCTTAACCTCACCTGGGCCGAGACGCTGCCCGAGGACAACCGCGTGGTCGCCGGCGAATGGTGGGGCGACGACCCCGGTGCCGAGTGGTCGGTGGAGGCCGGTTACGCCGAGCGCGTGGGCATCGGCGTGGGCGACGAGATCAGCTTCGTCATCGACGGCGAGCCGGTTAGCGGTACGGTGACCTCGCTGCGCGAGCTGCGCTGGGACAGCTTCAATCCCAACTTCTTTGTCATCGCCGCGCCGGGGATGATCGATGCCCATCCGGAGTACATCACCAGCTTCCGCCTGGGGGATGCCGCCGAGCGGGTGCTGCCGGAGCTCAACGAGCGCTTCCCCGGGGCTACGCCGCTGGATATCGGGGCCATCCTGGAGACCGCCCGGCGAATCATCGGCCAGGGGGCACGGGTGGTGGAGCTGATGGCTGCTCTGACCCTGGTGGCCGGGGTGGTCGTGCTGCTCGCAGCGCTGCGCACGGCGGCGGCGCAGCGGCGCTTCGAGGCCTCGCTGCTGCGTGCCCTGGGCGCCTCGCGGCGACGGCTGGAGGCCATCGCGGTGGCCGAGCTCGCGGCCTCCGGGGCGCTGGCCGGGCTGCTGGCCGGCATCGCCGCCGCCTCGGGCGGCTACTTGGCGGCCCGGTACCTGTTCGATCTGACCTACGCCTTCCCCGGATCGGTGGTGGTGCTGGGTGCGGTCGTCGGCGCGGTGACGGTGGCCGGCGCGGGCTGGCTGGGGGCCCGCCGGGACTGGCGCAGCAGCCCCATGGAGCTGCTGCGCGGCGGCGAGTCCTGAGCCGCTAGGGCCCGGGCAACCGGCCGCACCCGCGGCCGGTTGCCCTGCGGCGATAAAATCCTTGTGATCTCTCGTGTTGTCGGGTAATTTCACCCCTATGGGCAGGCGCGCCCCGTGGCCTGCCGCACGGGAAGGGGGATCCCGATGAGAAGAGCACTCCTCGGTGCAGGCACCGGCCTGGCCGCCACCCTGGCCTGCACACCGCTGCTGGCCGCACCCTACCATCCGTCCGGCGCCAACCTCGCCTACGGTGAGATCAGCCACACCCAGGGGGTGATGGGCAGCGTCGCCAACCCCGCCTCCGGCGCCGCCATGCCGCGGGGCTTTCGCTTTGGCCTCGGTTCCCTCGGGGTCGGTTATGAGCTCGGCGAGGTGGACGACTTCCTCGACGCCTTCGAGACCTGGGCGGATGAGGGCGTCGACCGGAGCGCCCTGATCGACTCGGTCGGCGACTCAGTCGAAGACTTGGACTTCAGTGATATAAGCCCAAGCGATGATCCGAGTGATCTGGAAGAGTTTGAGGATCTCCTCGCTTCCATTGAGCGGCTGCTTGAGGTCGAGCAGGCAGGCGATACCCTGATCCAGTCGGTGGGCGACAACGCCGCGCTCAACCTTACCGGTGCCTTCCGTGCACTTACGCCCTTGGTGGTTAACCACGACGTTCTGGGCGGCGCCGTGAGCTTCGATATACACGGCAGCGTCAGTGGCCGGGTTGGCGTGATGACCGACGGGACCTTCGAGACCGGGTTGGCCGGTATCCCGCTGAGCTCGGATGATTGGGGTACAGATGGTAGCAAGTTCACCGCCACAGGCCCCGACGGCGTCGAGTGGACAATCGACGATGACAGCGTAAAAGAGGGCGGTGACGAAGTCGACATAGCCGACGGTAGCCTTGGTGTCTACTCCGACATGGAAGCCGCCGCCATTGGGCGCTTCTCCCTCGGCTACTCCGCCCGCACCTACAGCAGCCGCGACGGTGAGCTCTTCGTCGGCGGCCGCGGTCACTACTACCAGGCCGAGATGGCCCGGGCGGTCAGCGAGATCGACGACGACGCGCTGGATACCCTGAGTGACGACTTCTCCGACAGCCGCTCCAGCGACGACGCCTTCGGCGTCGATCTGGGCCTGCTCTGGGTGGCGCGCAACTACCAGGTCGGGCTGACCGGCAAGAACCTCAACGAGCCGAGCCTCGACTACCCGGAGATCGCCGGCTACGACGACTTGCCTGCCTCGGTGCAGGACCGGGTCAGTCGCACCAAGAGCTACACCCTGGAGCGTCAGGGCACGGTGGAGGCTTCGCTCCACTCGCCCAATCGGCGCTGGATGCTCGGCTTCAGTCACGATCTCAACAGCGTCGAGGGGCCCCACGGCGCTGAGAACAACAACGAGTACCAGTGGACGGCGGTGGGCGTGGGCTATGCCAGTGAGAGCTATCTCTGGCCGGGGTTCCGGCTCGGCTACCGGACCAATAACGCCGGCAGCGAGCTGTCGTACATCACCGGCGGCTTGACCCTGTTCCGCGTCCTGAACATCGACGCCGCGGTGAGTACCGACGATGTGGAGCACGACGGTTCCTCCGTGCCCCGCTCGGCGCTGGTCAATGTCGGCCTCGAACTCGGATTCTAGCCGCCCACCGGCGGCCCATGTGTGACGTATTGCCTTGGGGGGAGACCCATGCAGCAGAAAAGCCTAGGGATCATCGCCATCGTCGGTGCCGGCCTGGTGGCGGCGGGGTGCAGCACCACCTCCAGTTATACCGACTACGACGAGCGCGCCTTTTACTCCGGTGGTACCGCCGGCAACCTTCCCTACGTGGAAATCGGCCCGGTGGAGGCCTCGGCCCGCGGCTTTGCCTGGACCAGTTGCGACGCGCTGGTTGATCAGGTCGCCGACGAGCTGGCCGAGCAGGCCGCGGAGAAGGGTGGCAATGCTCTGATCAACGTGCGCTGGACCAACCTCGACGACGGCTCCACCACCGCCGAGCCGATCTGCACTACCGGTTGGGGGTGGTTCGCCTTGGCCGGCGTCGGCGGCCTGCACCCTTGGGTGCGGGGCACCGAGGCCCGCGCGGTGGTGGTCTTCGCCGATGATGAGCGGCTCGAGGAGCTTGGCGGACGCGTGACTGAGTTGCGCGAGCAGCTGGCCCGGGAGCGCGCCGAGGCCCGGCGGGCGGCGCGAGAGGAAGCGGCCGAAGAGGCTGCCGCGGAACAGGACCGGGCCGAGGAGCAGGACGAGGCTGAGGAGCAGAACGAGGGCCAGGGAGCGGCCGATGACGAAGCCGGCGGAGATGCTGAATCGTAGCCTTTCACAGCATTCAAGGCGCGCGTTGGTCGGCCGTTAACCGGGGATAGGTTTTTCCGATAAGGCCTTCCCATGGATCGGACATTCGTAGCAGTGCTGGGCCTGTTGCTGGCCGCGGTGAGCACCGCGGCCAGCGCCGCGGATCCCGCCGGGGTCCGCGGCGCCGAGGTTCTTGAGGATGGGGCTGCCGTGCACGCCCTGTCCGTTGGCCGTCAGAGCTGGTCGGGCTCGGAGCGGGAAGATGCGCAGCTCATCGAGCCCCGGGTCCGCTACGGGTTGCCCGCCGGCTACGAGATCGGTCTCTCCGCCAACCACCGGTCGCAGGGCGATGACGGCAATGGCCTGCGCCACTTGGCCCTGGAGGCGGCGACGCCGCTGCGCCGGGAGCCGGGCGCAGCGGACATCACCCTGGCCGGCTACGGCACCGTCGCCCCGGCCGACGGCGACTCGGGCATCGGCAGCGGCAGCCACAACCTTGGTCTCGGCTTGCACCTGAGCGACGACCTGGGCGCCACGCGGCTGCACAGCAGTGTGGCGGTGGAGCGGGCCGATGTGGCGGAGATCGACGGTCAGCCCGGCTACCGCGCCGTCAACCGGCTGCGCTACGGGGCCCGCGCCGAGCACCGCGTGGCCGCGTCCCTCGATCTCACCCTGGAGGCGGCCGCCGTCTACGGGGTCAGCGGCGACGAGGTGCAGAACCAATTCGGGCTCGCCCTGCGCCCCGGGGTGCGCCTCCACCTTGGTCCCACCATCGATCTTGCCCTCAGCGCCGGGCGTGATCTGCCGGACAGCGGGGTCGAGCCCACGAATACCGTGACGGCCCAGCTTACCCACCGCCCGCAGCCGGCGCCGTCGCGGCGCGAGCTGGTGGCACGGGTCGAGCACCTGGAAGCCGCCCACGCCAGCACCCGGGCCCGGGCCGCCATGGAGGCCGGCCGGGCCGACGAGCAGCGCGAGCGGATCGAGCTGCTGCGCCGCCGCGCCGGGCAGCTCGACGTCGAGGTCATCAACGCCTCCGGCGAGGTGGGAATGGGTCGGGCCATGGCGGATCGCGTACGGGAGGAAGGGCACTACGTGGTGCGCGTCCAGGACTCGGCGCACGGCCGCGATGGCCAGCAGACCACGCACATCCGCTACCGTCCCGGCCACGGCGAGCAGGCCGTCGCCCTGGGTGAGTCCCTGGAGCGGATCCAGGAGGTGACCGAGGGCGAACTGCCCCGCGGGGCCGATGTCCGCATCCTGGTGGGCCGGGATCAGCGCGAACCCCTGGGGCACGGTGCAGAGGAGGATGGATCGTGAGCCGCCGTCGCAGTCTGTATCTGGCCGGCGCCCTGGCGGTGGCCGCCGCGCCCGCCGCGGCGCTGGCGGCGGCCCCCGGCGCCGCGGTGAGCCCGGGGTTCACCCTGGGTGCCACCAGTCACCCCCACGCCCTAGGGGGGCTCGCCAACCCCGCCGGTGCCGCCGCCCGACCCGGGCAGCGGCACGTGGGGCTTGGCTCGGTGAGCGCCGGGGCCGAGCTGGGCCCGGTGGACGGTTTCATCGACCGCCTGGACGACGCCCTGGAGGCGGACCTTGACGAGGAGGACGAGTTCCTTGAGTTCATCGATTTCTTCGAGGTGGCCGTGGAGGACGGTTACCTCAAGCTCGGCGGCGCCGCCCAGCTCCCGCTGACGCCGGTGGTGGTGCCGCTGAGCGAGGAGCGCGGCGACGCCCTAACCGTGGAGGCCCGCGGCTCCGGGCAGGCGCGGCTGGGCCTGCTCTTCGACGACGGCGGTTTCCCGGGGGGCACTTGGGATCCGGACGATCCCGAGGTGGCCTTCCAGATCCAGGATGCCACGATCCGGGAGCTACGCTTGGGGTATGCGCGCCCGCTGGTCGTCCGCGAGCAGGGGCGACTGGTGGGCGGTGCCCGGCTGAACATGATCCAGGGCGAGCTCTCCCAGGCGGTCATCCCCTTCGACGAGGTGGAGGATGACGACACCGCCGATGTCCTCGATGACGCCCTGCGCGACGACACCGAGGCCACCACGCGGCTCGGCGTCGACCTTGGCGCGCTGTGGGTGGCCGAGCGCTGGCAGGCCGGGGCGACGTTGCGCAACGTCAACGAGCCGAGCCTCGACTACCGGCGCATCGGCACGGACTGCGATGACTACGATACGGACAGCACCGCCCGGTCGCGCTGTGATGCCGCCGCGCAGTTCATCGACAGCGGTGAGCTGGAGGCCCGCCCGGACTACACCCTGGAGCGGCAGCTCGGTCTCGAGGGCGCCGTCTACACCCCGGACCGGAGCTGGGTGGTGGCCGGCTCGCTGGACGCCAACGGCGTGGAGGACGCCTTTGGCGACGACCACCAGTGGGCCACGGTGAGTGTTTCGGCCGCCCCGCCCCAGGGCTGGCTGCCCGGTGTGCGCTTCGGCTACCGCAAGAATCTCACCGGCTCCGAGCTCGAGTACATCACCACCGGCCTGACGCTGTTCTCGGTCATCGATCTGGACCTGGCCTACGCCCGGGATTCGGTGGAGCACGACGACGAGTCCTACCCGCGCTCACTGATGTTCAGCGTTGGTGCCGGGGTGACCTTCTGAGCCGGTGTTGCGGCGGGGGGTTCCTTGACACGCAGCGCTTCCGGGGCCAGATTGTGCAGTGCGACACGGCGCCCGCGGGCGCCGCGAGCGGCCCGTTGGCAACGTCGAGGAAGCCCCACCATGGTCCACCCCCTGATGCCCGAGTTCGAGGAAGGTGAGCGCGAAGCGCTGACCGTTGATCGCCTGTTCCACGCCGGCCTGGGCCGGATGACCCTCGGGCTGTCGCCGGCGGCGTTGTCGCTGGCCACCTTCGACTGGGCCGTGCATCTGTCCAGCCACCCGGGCAAGCAGTTCGCGCTCATGGACGAGGCGATGCGCAACACCCTGCGCTACAACGCCTACGTCTTTAGTCGCCTGACCGGCACCTGCCCGGAGCCCTGCACCAAGCCGTGGTCCGGGGACGACCGTTTCAGCGCCGAGCAGTGGCACCGTTTCCCCTACGACGTGCTTGAGCAGGGCTTCCTGCTGACCCAGCAGTGGTGGCACAGCGCCACGACGGGCATTCGTGGGGTGAGCCAGCACCACGAGGACGTGGTTAACTTCATGGGCCGGCAGGTGCTCGACTTCTACTCGCCGTCCAACTTCCTGCCCACCAACCCCGAGGTCCTCGACGAGACCCTCAGCCAGGGCGGTGCCAACCTGGTACAGGGGTTCGCCAACCTGCTCGAGGACAGCGAGCGCACGATCAGCGGCCGCGCGCCGGTGGGCGCCGAGCAGTGGAAGGTGGGCGAGAACCTGGCGGTGACACCGGGCAAGGTGGTTTACCGCAACCGGATCATGGAGCTGATCCAGTACGAACCCACCACCAAGACCGTCTACCCGGAGCCGATCCTCATCTGCCCGGCGTGGATCATGAAGTACTACATCCTCGATCTGCGTCCGGGCAAGTCGCTCATCGAGTACCTGGTGGGCAAGGGCCACACGGTCTTCGTCATCTCCTGGAAGAATCCGGGGCGCGAAGATCGCGACCTGGGCATGGACACCTACCGCCGGGACGGTGTCATGGACGCCCTGGATGCGGTCTCGACCATCGTGCCGGAGCGCCAGATCCACGCCGTCGGCTACTGTCTGGGGGGCACGCTGCTGATGCTGGCCGCGGCCACCATGGCCCGCGACGGTGACGACCGCCTAGCCACGATGACCCTGCTCGCCGCCCAGGCCGACTTCACCGAGCCGGGCGAGCTGGACCTATTCATCGACGAGAGCCAGGTTACCTTCCTCGAGGACATGATGTGGGAGGAGGGCTACCTGGACGGCGCCAAGATGGCCGGTGCGTTCCAGCTGCTGCGCTCCAAGGACCTGATCTACTCGCGGCTGATCCACGACTACCTCATGGGCCAGCGCAGCCCGGTCATCGACCTGATGGCCTGGAACGCCGATACCACCCGGCTGCCGTACCGCATGCACAGCGAGTACTTGCGGGATCTGTTCCTGAACAACGACTTCGTCGAGGATCGCTACGACGTCGGTGGTCAGCCGATCCACATCGGCGATATCCAGGTGCCGACCTTTGCCGTAGGCACCGAAAAGGACCACATCGCGCCCTGGCGCTCGGTCTACAAGATCAACCGCTTCCTGCCGCGCGCCGATGTCACCTTTGCCCTCACCCAGGGCGGGCACAACGCCGGCATCGTCACGCCGCCGGGGCATCCCCGCCGCATCTACCGCAGCTTGGCGCGGCGGATCGGTGATCCCTACGTGCCTTCCCATGTCTTTCTCGAGAAGGCGACGGAGCAGCAGGGCTCGTGGTGGCCGGAGTGGGAGCAGTGGCTGCGCGAGCGTTCGGGCAACCGTGTGGCGCCGCCCGGCGTGGGGCAGAGCGAGGGCTCGTACCAGCCGCTGACCGACGCCCCCGGCACCTACGTGCTGCAGCAGTGAGCCGGGGTGTCTCGATGACGGTGCAGAATTTCCTCTTCGACGAGCTCCACCCCGGCCAGCAGGTGGAGACCACCAGCCGACTCAATCACCAGGATGTGCGCACCCTCGGCGAGGGCCTGTGGCCGGGGACGATGCTGGTCAACGCGGTTTGTACAGAGTTGCCTGGCCCCGGCACCCAGCCGGTGGCCCAGGATCTGATCTACCAGGGCAGTGTCGCCATCGGCGACGTGGTCACCATCACCCTGGAAGTGGTCGAGAAGGATGCCGAGACCGGGCAGGCGGTGATCGCCGCCCGCGCGGTCAAGGACACCGGCGACCCGGTGATCAGCGGACAGATCACCGTGCGCGTGCCCACTGAGCGCATCAACGGCGAGCCGGGCAGCCTGGCCGGGACCAGCAAGGGGCGGCGTCGGCAGCTCCACCGCCTGCTGCGCATGGCCGACGACCTGACGGCGATGAGCGTCGCCGTGGTCCACCCGGTGGACGCCCTGGCTCTACAGGGCGCCATGCAGGCGGCAGAGCACGATCTGATGACGCTCACCCTGGTCGGGCCCGAGCACAAGATCCGCACCGCCGCCGACGAGGCGGGGCTGGAGCTGGGGGCAACGCCGATCATCGACGTCGAGCACTCCCACCAGGCCGCCGAGGTGGCCGTGGACCTGGCCCGCCGCGGCGAGGTCGAGGGCCTGATGAAGGGCTCGCTGCACACCGACGAGCTGATGGGCGCGGTCGTCAGCCGGCAGAAGGGGCTGCGCACCGAGCGGCGCATCAGCCACGTCTACGCCATGGATGTGCCCACCTATCCGCGCCCGCTGCTGATCTCCGACGCGGCCATCAACATCGCCCCCAACCTGGCCTGCAAGCGGGATATCTGCCAGAACGCCATCGAGCTGGCCCACGCCCTCGGCGTGGCCGAGCCCAAGGTGGCCATCCTCTCGGCCACCGAGTCGGTGAACCCGGAGATCCCCTCGACCCTCGACGCCGCGGCGCTGTGCAAGATGGCCGACCGGGGGCAGATCACCGGCGGTCTGCTCGACGGCCCGCTGGCCTTCGACAACGCCATCTCCGAGAGCGCGGCGCGGACCAAGCGCATCCACTCGCGGGTGGCCGGCAACCCGGATATCCTCATCGCGCCCGATCTCGAGTCCGGCAACATGATGGCCAAGCAGCTCTACTACCTGGCTGATGCCGAGGCGGCGGGGATCGTTCTCGGCGCCCGGGTGCCCATCGTGCTCACCTCCCGGGCCGATGACGTCATCGCCCGGCTGGCCTCCTGCGCCATTGCGCTGCTGGTGGCTGACCGCCAGCGCCGCGGTCTGGCTCACCTCTAGCCGGAGGCGGCCCGATGCCCGACGACGCCATCCTCGTCCTCAACGCCGGCTCTTCCAGCGTCAAGTACGCGGTCTACCGGCACGGGGATGAAGACGCCCTGACCCTGCACCTGCGTGGCCAGGTGGAGGGGATCGGGGCCGCGGCACGGCTGCACGTGGATGATCTGCAGGGGGCGGTCGCCACCCGCGAGCTGCGGGCCGGTGCCGACCACGATGCGGCGCTGTCGGCCGTGCTCGACGCGGTTCGCGCCCATCTGGGCGAGCTGAATCTGGTGGCCGCCGGGCACCGCATCGTCCACGGTGGCCAGGCGCACAGCGCGCCGGTGGTCATCGACGCGGCGGTGCTCGAGGCCCTGCACCAGCTCGAGCCCCTGGCGCCGCTGCACCAGCCGCACAACCTCGCCGCTGTCGAAGCGGTGCGCCGGGTGGCGCCGGAACTGCCCCAGGTGGCCTGCTTCGATACCGCCTTCCACCGCACCCAGCCGGCGGTCGCCCAGCGCTTCGCCCTGCCGCGTGCCTACGAGCAGCGTGGCGTGGTCCGCTACGGCTTCCACGGCCTCTCCTACGAGTACATCGCCGCCCGCCTGCCGGAATACGATCCGGCCGCCGCGGCAGGGCGCACCGTGGTCGCCCACCTGGGCGCCGGCGCCAGCCTCTGCGCCCTGGCCGGCGGGCGCAGCGTGGCCACGACGATGGGCTTTACCGCCTTGGACGGTCTGCCCATGGGGCAGCGCTGCGGCAACATCGACCCCGGGGTGATCCTGCACCTGCTCCAGCAGGAGGGGATGACGGCGGCGGAGGTCGAGCGCCTGCTCTACCGCGAGTCCGGGCTGCTGGGCGTCTCCGGGCTCTCCGCCGACATGCGCGTGCTCCTCGACAGCGACGACCCGGCCGCCGAAGAGGCGGTGGATCTCTTCTGCCACCGTACGCTGCGCGAGATCGGTGGCCTGGCTGCGGTCCTCGGCGGGCTGGACGCTGTGGTCTTCACCGCCGGGATCGGCGAGCACGCCACGCCGGTGCGCCGGCGCATCCTCGAGGGGCTGGCCTGGCTCGGCCTGGAGCTCGACGGCGCCGCCAACGAGGCCGGTGGACCCCGGCTGACCGCGGCGGGCAGCGCCCTTCGCGCCTGGGTTATCCCCACCGACGAGGAGCGGGTCATCGCCGCCCACACCGCCCGCCTGGCCGCCTGAGGCGGCGCTCGCCGCCGCCGGGGCGGGGGATGTACAATGGCCCGACGCGAAGAAAGGCAGGGCCGATGAGCGATCGCTACCCGGAGACGCTCCACCGCAGCACCGTTGCCCGCTCGCGGCTGTTTCGCATCGAGTCGGTGGGGCTGCGCTTTCGTAACGGCGTCGAGGTGGAGTACGAGCGACTGGGGGGCAGCGCAGCCGGGGCGGTGCTGGTGGTCCCGGTGAACACCCGTGGCGAGGTGCTGCTCATCCGCGAGTACGCCGCCGGCACCGAGTGCTACGAGCTGGGGCTGCCCAAAGGCCGCGTGGAGCCCGAGGAGGACCCGCTGCGCGCTGCCAACCGCGAGCTCATGGAGGAGGTCGGCTACGGCGCCGAGCGGCTCACCGTGCTGCGCAGCGTCACCCTGGCGCCCGCCTACTTCAGTCACCGCACGCAGCTCATCCTCGCCGAGGGGCTCTACGAGCATCCCCTGCCCGGTGATGAGCCGGAGCCGATCGAGGTGGTGCCCTGGCCGCTGGAAGAGCTGGAACGGCTCCTCGGGCAGGCCGATCTGACCGAGGCGCGCTCGATTACCGCGCTGTTCCTGGCGCGGGATCACCTGGCGGCGCGCACGGCGTAATGCGCGCCCGAACGACACGGAAGGGATGATGGCAGAGCAACAGTGGCAGCGCTGGCTGGCGCCGGTGCAGGAGATCGCCGAGCAGGCCGGTGAGCGCATCATGGCGGTGTACCGCACCGCCGACTTCGAGGTAGAGGCCAAGGCGGACGACAGCCCGTTGACCCGGGCCGACCAGGCGGCCCACGACGCCATCCGGGCCGGGTTGGGCGGCCTGACCCCCGATCTGCCGCAGCTCTCGGAGGAGGGCGAGGACATCGAGCCGGCCGAGCGCGCGGCGTGGGGGCAGTACTGGCTGATCGACCCGCTGGACGGCACCCGGGAGTTCATCAAGCGCAACGGTGAGTTCACCGTGAACATCGCGCTGGTCGACGGCGGTCGCCCGGTGCTCGGCGTGGTGCACGCCCCGGATCTGGGGGTGACCTGGGCGGCTGCGGCAGGCGCCGGTGCTTGGCGCGAGGCCGGCGGAGAGCGGCGCGGCATCCGCACCCGGGCGGCCGAGCCGCCGCTGACCGCCGTGGTCAGCCGCTCCCACCGCGAGGCGGCGGTGTCCGATATCCTCGCCCGGCTGGGCGATTACCGCGAACTCTCGGTGGGCAGCTCGCTGAAGATCTGCCGCATTGCCGAGGGCGAGGCCGACCTGTACCCGCGCTTCGGGCCCACCTGCGAGTGGGACACCGGTGCGGCGCAGTGCGTGCTGGAGGCCGCCGGCGGTCGCCTGATGGACGTCGGCGGGGACCCGCTGCGTTACAACACCGGGGCGTCGCTGCTCAATCCCGATTTCATCGCCGTGGGCGACCCGGCCTACGACTGGGCGCGCATTACCGACGGCCTGCCCTGGGAGGCGCGACGCTAGGCCGCCAGCGGGGTACTTGTGATTGTGGAGTCTCACCCGCATCATTATAGGATCATAGCCTGTCCCGTAGCGGAGGTAACCGGAATTGGCCGAGTCCATGGCCCCCCTGGAAGAGGTGGAAGCGCAGCTGACCCGTATCAGCCACTGCGTCGCCGAGGCGGTGGCGGCGGTCTGCAGCGACCCGGGCGCCTCGCCGGTGCTGCGGGCGGTGTTCGAGGAGCTGCTGCGCAAGAGTGAGGCGACACTCAACTGCGTCGAGTGTCAGCGCTTGTGCTGTTTCCGCGCCCGGGTGATCGAACTCGAGCAGGCGGCGGATTCGGCACGCGCCGCAGCCATCGCCGACGAAGGCGCCGGCGAGCAGACCCAGGAGCGGATCCTCGCCGCCCACGACGCCCTGCGCGACCTCAAACAGGTGGCAGAGCGTGGTCTGCGCTGCTGCGAAGCGCTCGGCGCCTGCCAGCGCAGTTGACACGCTGGCCGAGGGCCGCTATTTTCCGTCCTACTACAACCGCGCGTCGCGCGCCGGCTCTTTTGGCAGCGCAGCGCCCAATCCCGCATTCGGCCCCCTTGTCGGGATCCTCGGTTCCAATCAGCGAGCGGTTTCCAATTTTCCGAGCCCCGCGCAGCGGCTCCGCCCATATCGACGCAATCGAACCTGGAGGTCTTCTACCGTGAGCGACGCAATCGTGCACGCCACCGACCAGAATTTCGAGCAGGAAGTGCTTCAAGCCAGCGTGCCGGTGCTGGTGGATTACTGGGCCGAGTGGTGTGGCCCGTGCAAGATGATCGGCCCCATTCTCGAAGAGATCGCTGCCGATTACGGCGACCGCCTCAAGGTGGTCAAGCTGAACATCGACGAGAACCCGGAAACGCCGCCGAAGTACGGCATCCGCGGGATCCCCACGCTGATGCTGTTCAAGGGCGGGAACGTCGAGGCCACCAAGGTCGGCGCGCTGTCCAAGTCCCAGCTGACCGCGTTCATCGACAGCAACCTGTAGCGAAACCGCCGCGGCGCCGCCCCCGGATGCAGTCCCGCGCTACCGCGCCCCTGCGGACCTCCGGCGGGACGGCGCCCCCGTGACCCTCCCCACGCCGAAGCGAACCATGAATCTCACCGAGCTCAAGAGAAAGCCAGCCACCGAACTCCTGGAGATCGCCCAGTCCATGGGCATTGAGGGCACTGCCCGCTCCCGGAAGCAGGACATCATCTTTGCCATCCTCAAGGCCCACGCCAAGAACGGCGACTCCATCTACGGCGACGGCGTCCTCGAGATCCTCCAGGACGGCTTCGGCTTCCTGCGCTCCGCCGATGCCTCGTACATGGCCGGGCCCGACGATATCTACGTCTCGCCCAGCCAGATCCGGCGCTTTGCGCTGCGTACCGGGGACACCATCACCGGCAAGATCCGCCCGCCCAAGGATGGCGAGCGCTACTTCGCGCTGCTCAAGGTTGACCAGATCAACTTCGAGCCGCCGGAGGCGGCCAAGAACAAGGTCCTCTTCGAGAACCTGACGCCGCTCTTTACCCGCGACCGCATGCGCATGGAGCGGGGCAACGGCTCCACCGAGGACCTCACCGCCCGCGTCATCGATCTGGTCGCCCCCATCGGCAAGGGCCAGCGTGGCCTGATCGTCTCGCCGCCGAAGGCCGGCAAGACGATGATGCTCCAGAACGTCGCCCAGAGCATCACCTACAACTACCCCGAGTGCTACCTCATCGTCCTGCTCATCGACGAGCGGCCCGAGGAGGTCACCGAGTTCGCCCGCTCGGTGCTCAGCGCCGAGACCGTCTCCTCCACCTTCGACGAGCCGGCCTCGCGCCACGTCCAGGTCGCCGAGATGGTCATCGAGAAGGCCAAGCGCCTGGTCGAGCATAAGAAGGACGTGGTCATCCTGCTCGACTCCGTCACCCGCCTGGCGCGCGCCTATAATACGGTAGTGCCGTCCTCCGGCAAGGTGCTAACCGGCGGTGTCGACGCCAACGCCCTGCACCGGCCCAAGCGCTTCTTCGGCGCGGCGCGCAATGTCGAGGAGGGCGGCAGCCTGACCATCCTCGCCACCGCGCTGGTGGAGACCGGCTCGCGCATGGACGAGGTGATCTACGAGGAGTTCAAGGGCACCGGCAACATGGAGCTGCACATGGACCGGAAGATCGCCGAGAAGCGCATCTACCCGGCCATCCACCTCAACCGCTCCGGGACCCGCCGCGAGGAACTGCTGATGACGCCGGAGGAGCTGCAGAAGACCTGGATCCTGCGCAAGCTCTTGAACAACATGGACGAAGTCGCCGCCATCGAGTTCCTCCTCGACAAGCTCAAGGACACCAAGACCAACACCGAGTTCTTCGAGGCCATGAAGCGCACATGACCCTGCCGCGCCGCCGCGTCCGTGCCCCGCTGATCGCCGCCGTGGTGATGGCGGTGGCCGGCCCGGCGTCGGCGCACGGCTACCAGGGTGAGCGCGGATACGACGTGGATCTGCGCATCAGCGGTGCCCACGCCCAGACCGACCTCGACTACGGCAATCGCACCGTCGAGCACCGCACCAGCCGCGTCGGCTTCCAGCTCTTCGAGGTCGGCAACCCGCAGATCCAGCCCGGCCTGTTCGGCGGCTGGATGCGCTCCCGGGTGGACGACCCCGGCCCCGCCCCCGACAGCCAGGTGGCCGACACCACCCGGCTCAGCGGTTACTACATCGGCGCCGGCGTGCGCTCGCACCTGTTCCACCGCGAGCCGGTGAGCCTGCTCGGCGAGGTCCGCTACACCTGGCACGACGTCGACGGCAGCAGCAACGGCCGCGAGGTCGAGCGCGAGTGGACCGAGCTGCAGGCGCGGCTCGGGCCGGTGGTGCGCGTCGGCCCGGTGCGCTGGAGCGTGGGCGGCTACCTCAGTGCCATCGATGGCGATCAGTACGTGAATGGTGTACGCGAGGGCTTCGAGCAGGACCGGCTCACCGGCGCCTACACCCAGCTCGATCTGATGGTCGATCGCACCGGCTACGTCGGCCTGCACGCGGACACCGGCGGCAGCGCCGGCGTGCACATGGTCTTCGGCCGCATCTTCTAGCCCGGATACCCGGCGCGCAGCAGGGGTGATTGGGCTATAGTAGGGGCTGGTGGAGACCATCCACGAAGCGGCTTTCACCCCGGAGGATCCATGCCCCTGAACCGTTTCCCCGCCCTGCTGGCGGCCAGCGCCTTGGCCGCGACCCTGATCGGTTGCGGCACCACCCCCGACGAGCCGCCCGAGACCGAGCCCGAGGCCGAGGAGCGCCTGGGGCTGCCCGGCTGGTACGTGCAGCGCGAGACGCCGGAGGAGTCCATGGTGGTCTACGGCTTCGGCGTCTCCCAGGCCGAGCCGGACTATCCGGATCAGATGCGCCGCCAGGCGCGCACCAACGCCGCCGCCGAGATCGCCGAGCAGCTGACCCAGACCATCCAGGCGCTCAACAGCGAATACTTCGACCGTCAGGACCTGGGCCGTGACGAGGAGGGCGCGCGCACCCGGCAGCAGCTGCAGCAGAGCACCGAGCAGTGGATCGACCAGACCCTGGTCGGCGTGCAGGTCAAACGCACCGACGTCACCGAGGACGGCCGCTGGGTGGTGATGTCGCAGTACGATCTGGAGCAGGACTTCGACGCCTACTTCCGCGCCATCGGAGCCGAGGACGACGATGGGCTGCGTTCGGATCTGCGCGGCGCCGCCGAGAACCACCTGGACCGGCTGCGCGAGCGGGTCAACCAGTAGGGGGCACCATGCGCCGTGGCCGGACGTTGTTGATCCCGCTGCTCGGCGCGCTGCTGCTCGGCGGCTGTGCCGAGCGGGTTGAGCGCAGCGCCAGCGAGCGGGCCGCCGAGCGCGCCCTGGAGGAGGCCGAGACCCGCGAGGAGCGGGAGCAGGCCGAGCAGGATCTGGAACGGGCCCGGGACGAGCATCGCGACCGCATGCAGCAGCGGTGACGGGGGCTCCCGTGCCGGGCCGCCTGCCACGTTTCGCCGCCGTCCTGCTGCTGGTTGGCGGGATGGTGCTCGGCGGCGGGTGTGCCTGGCTCGGCGATCGCCACCCCGATGCTGCGGAGTTGCGCGAGCAGGGGCGGGCGGCGGCGGAGCCGGGTTACACCTACGGGCACGGCACCGGCGAGACCCCCGAGGAGGCACGCCAGTCGGCCCTCTACGAGATCGCCGGCGAGGTGGTCACCGCCGTGCGCGGCGAGCAGCGCGAGGTCTTCCGCAGCCTGCAACGCCGGGGTGAGGTCGCCGGGGACGAGGTGGAGCGGGACACCGAGCTGGAACTTACCGCCACCGTGGCCTCGGTGAGCCACGTCGCCCTGGAGGGTGCAAGCGTAGTGGCCGAGCAGCGGGTGGCCGAAGGGTGGTACGTTCGGGTTCGCCTGCCCGATGCGCGCATGGATCGGCTGCGCGCCCAGGCCCGGCGCAACGCCCCGGCCATGGCGCAGTTCGAGCTCACCGAGGCGGTGCCCGAGGACCGCCCCGGGCAGCGCTTCGCCCGCGCGGCGCGGGGCCACCAGACGGTGGTGCGCACCGGCGTGGGCGATGAGCGACTCTACAGCCCCCGCCTGGGCGAGACCACCTTCGCCGCCTACTTCGAGGAGACCGCCCGGGAGGCCGCCGCGCAACTGCAGGTGATCCCGGTGGTGACCGACGGCGAGGTCCGCTTCGTGGCCGTGGACCGCCACTCCCTGCGCCCACAGCCCAACCTCAAGCTGCGCATTGGCGGCATGACCCTGCTCACCGATGACGACGGCTGGACGGCGGCGCGCAGCCTGCGCGGGCTCTCCGGGCAGCTGCGGGTGGAGGTCCTGGGCGATCCGGCGCAGCCGGTCAGCCGGGCGCCGCATCTCTGCTGCCTGGTCAACCCGCGCCCCGAGGGGGTAGCGGCACAGGATCCCGCTACCCTCTACCTCCACACCCGGCCTAGTGGCGCGGTGGTACGTGTCGACGGCCGCGATTACGTCACGCCGGCGCGGGTCCCGGTGCGCCCGGGGCGCAGCTACCGCATCCGCGTGCTGGACACCGCGGAGTACCGCGGCGAGACGGCCACGGTGGAAGTCGGCGAGCGCAGCCCGGCGGCCTACTTCTCGGCCCGCCTGACCGAGCGCCAGTACGGCCATCTGGACCTGCGTGCCGCCGGCCGGCACAGCGTTATCCGCCTGGACAGCCACGAGCACCAGGAGCCCGGCGCCATCCGCCGCCCCGCCGAGGCCGGGGGCTACACCGTGCGCATCACCCGGGACGATCCCGACTACCAGGACATCGTCGATGAGCTGGTGCTGCGCCCGGACCAGCGCATCGAGCGCCGTTACAAGGAGCCGCGCTACCGCCGCCCCTACCACTACGGCTGGCGCTGGGGCGTGAGCGTGGGCAGCCTTGGCGGCGAGCCCTACGACAGCTACCGCCTGCCGGGCAGCGACGGCGGGGTCGATTACAGCGACCGCCCGGACGGCTTCGATGGGCTTACCCGGGTGGAGCGCGACGGCGAACTCAACGTCCACTTCGGCGTTCAGGGGCAGTACTTCGCCGATCGCCTGCCGGTTACCGCCAGCGGCAGTCTCGGTCTGCGCAGTGTGAGCTACCGGGTGGAGAGCGCCGCCGGCCAGCGCGATGACGTCGATCTGGACACCGTGCAGCTGACCATCGGCGCCGGGTTGTGGCGGCCCCTGGGCGAGAGGGGCGTGGGCTGGCTCACCGCCAACCAGGCGTGGGAGCGCAGCCGTTGGGACGATGACGAGAGCGCGGTCCCCATGCCCGGCGGGCGCAGCTCCAATCGCTACCCCTTCCTCGAGCTGGGCGGGCAGTGGGGACCGTGGCTGGTGAGCGCGCGCATCGCCGCCGGCGGCGAGGGCCTGCGGCCGCTGCTGCTCGTCGGTCTCGGCGGCACGGCCATGGAGCGCGGCTACCGCCTGCCCGCCGAGGTCGAGGCGCGCCCCGGCACCCACTTCGATTAGCAGCCCGATCTCGAGACAAAAAAAGGGCGCCCGAGGGCGCCCTGGAGTCAGACAAGGCCCCGGTTGCACCCGGGGCTTCTTGTTGTGCGGGTGAGGACCGCTTTAGAAGTTGTAAATCACGCCTCCGGACACCACCGTGCCACTATCGCCGGGCTCGATGCTCGGCTCGTCTTCGATGGCAGTGCTCGGTGCCGTAGAAGCGTAGCCGTGCGGCACAATGGCTTGTTCATCGTCATTGTCGATAAAGACAGCGTTGGCGTAGAGCGTGGTGCGCTCAGCCAGCGCGAAGTCGTAGCCTACCGCGAAGATGCTCGCGTCGGAGTCGCTGCGATCCCCGCTCAGGTACGAGAGCTGGGCCTTGGCAGTGCCGCGTTCGGTGACCGGCATGTTGCCGCCCAACCAGACGGCGCTGTTGTCGGCGTCATCGTCGTCGCTGCTGACCGTCAGCGCGCCGCCGCCGACATTCACGCCGCCCAGGTCGTAGTTGCCCTGGGCCACGAACACCATGGCGCTGTCGTCCGGATCGTCCACTGCGTACCACTCGGCGACGGTGCCCTGCAGCGAGAGCGGGCCCTCCGCGTAGTCCACCATCACCATCCAGTTGTGCTCCTGATCCCCGGGGATGTCCACATGCGAGGGCATCAGGATGGCGCGCGCCGACACCGACCCGAAGCTCGGGGTGGTGTATTCGATGGCCGGGTTTGACTGTTCCTCGTCCCAGTTATCATCGGCGAACCCGTACCGAGCCGGCAGCGGGGTTGCCGCGCTGAGAATATTGGCCGGGTCCCCTGCCTGCGTGGCGAAGTAGTTGCCGGGGCCGTAAGCGATGCTGTTGAGGATGCCGAGACGGCCCACACGCAGTTGGCCGAGCTCGTCAGAGCGTAGGCCGACGAAGGTATCTCGCTTGGCATCCCCATCATTCAGGAGGTTATCCAGATCCTCGAAGCTGTCGAGGTTCATCTGGATCTCGTACTGATAGAAAGCAGTGACGCCGTTGTCCAGCTCATTCTCGCCCTGGATACCCAGTCGGGAACGACGGTCGTGCACCTGCAGACTGCCACTGTCGCCGTTTGCGTCATCGTATCCCTCATGGTCAAGGGAGAGGTGGACGCGACCGTACAGGTCGAACCAGCCCATGCCGTCGTCGTGGCTGTCGGCAAGGACGGCCACCGGGGCGGCCATGGCGGTGGCCGTCGCCAGAGTGATGAGTTGCTTCTTCATAGGGGGTGCTCCTCGTCTTTTTCTGAGCTTCTGCTTTTGTCGTTCTGTCAGCCGGGGCCGCCGTTTCCGCGAGCCGGTCCCTCACCAACCGTTGTCGGCCGGTGCCGGCGATGCTTGAGTGCCCCCGCGTCACGGGCTCCGTTGAGCCTTTTCAAGCGGCTCAGCGGATACGCCACCTTTTACACGATGGTCGAGGATCGGCGCAATACGTCTGGTGGGGAATGGCGCAATATTTTCAATAAGTTTCGCAGGCCTCTTGCAGTAGTGGTTGAAGGCGTGCGCGGCTTCGCGGCACCCAAGTCCCTGACGTCACTCCGCCTCGCCCCGGGCGGCGCGGTCCGTGGCCTGGTAGAACACCCCGCGCTCCTGCACCACGGCGGTGATTTGCCCCTCTGCCTCCAGGGTGGCCAGGCGTGCGGTCACCTCGTCGGTGGGGAGGCCGAGCAGGTGCGCCAGGTCGTCGGCGGTGCAGGGGCGGCGGGCCAGGGTCGCGAGTACGGTGTTGGAGCCGCCATCGCTGCGGTAGCCCGCCTCGGTGGCAGGGGGCGGGGCGGCGCCGACTACGTGGACGTTCCCCAGCCCCCATTCGGCGGCGATTCGCTCCAACTGCTCGCGCGGGGCGGGCTGTAGGTCGGTCTCGGTGCCGGGGCGGTCGAGGGTATTGAGCTGGATGCGGTCGGCGCGGATGC
This sequence comes from Halorhodospira halophila, assembly GCF_016653405.1. Lineage (NCBI taxonomy): Bacteria > Pseudomonadati > Pseudomonadota > Gammaproteobacteria > Chromatiales > Ectothiorhodospiraceae > Halorhodospira > Halorhodospira halophila. The sequence goes on along the minus strand of NZ_NHSN01000025.1, from coordinate 341,253 downwards.
GCACCAGGGCCTCGCGCAGGGCGGCCAGGTCCTCGGGGTGGTCGTTGTGGCCGGGGAGGATCACCACCTCCAGCCAGATGGCCCCGCTGAAGCGGTCGCGGAAAGCCACTAGGCCGTCGAGCAGCGGCTGCAGGCGCACCCGCGGCGAGGGGCGGTCCATGCGCCGGAAGGTTCGCTCGGTGGCGGCATCCAGCGACGGCATGACGACATCGGCGGCGGCCAGCTCGGCGCGCACCTGCGGGTCGTCGATCAGGCTGGTGTTGGTGATCACCGCCGTGCGCGCCTGCGGCGCGCGTTCGCGGATGAAGGCCAGCACCTCGCCCAGGTGGCTGTTGAGGGTGGGTTCACCGGCGCCGGAGAAGGTGAAGAAATCCGGCGGGCGGTGGTGGGCCAGGTAGTGCTCGAGTTCGGCGGTCACCGCCTCCAGCGGCACGTAGGTGTCGCGGGCGACGGTCAGCCGGGTGGTGCGGCCGCACTCGCAGTAGACGCAGTTGAAGCTGCACACCTTGTGCGGGACCAGATCCACGCCCAGGGACATGCCCAGACGGCGGGAGGGGACGGGGCCGAACAGGTACTGGTACACGGCGCCTCCGGGTCAACCGTCGCGACGGAGCAGGGTGCGGAAGGTCAGGCGGTAGCCGTCTTCCTCGGCCTCGTCCCGGGCGGTCTCCCGCCAGTCGTCGCCCAGCGCCGGGAAGGTGGTGTCGCCGGGCGGGGCGTCATCCACCTCGGTCAGCTCCACCCGGTGGGCGCGGGGCAGGAAGAGCCGGTAGACCGCGCCGCCGCCGAGGATCATCACCTGCTCGCCCCCGGCCGCCGCCTGGGCGCGGGCCAGGGCGCTCTCCGCGTCGGCGGCCACCTCGACGCCTTCGGCGGCGAAGGCCGGGTCGCGGCTGAGGATAATGTTGGTCCGCTGCGGCAGCGGGCGGCCGATGGCGGCGAAGGTGCGCCGGCCCATGATCACCGGGTGGCCGCGGGTGATCGCCTTGAAGTGCTGTAGGTCACAGCGGAAGTGCCACGGCTGGTCGCCGTCGGCGCCGATGACGCCGTTGCGGCCGACGATGGCGACAAGGACGATTTCCATGAATCCGTTCCCCGGTGGAAGAGGGTTAATGGTCGTGCAGGCCGAGTGCTCGCCCGAACACGTGCAGGTCGTTGCGGAAGGCGGTTAGTGCGTCGAGTGCGTCGCCTCCGGCCCGGCGCGTTTTCCGCCAGTCGAGTTCAGCGCCGTAGCCCTGGCGGGAGCGATGTCTGAAACCGCGTAGATCGTGGAGCCGCTCGGCGGTCTCCGATGAGAGCAATGGCGGCCGTTGGCTGTCGGCGCCTTCGTGGGCAAGGCGGTCAATCAGGCGCCGGTGCCAGTCGCGGCCGGCGGGCGCTTCTCCATCGCAGTGCTCGGCAACGATGTTCAGGACTCGTTCCATCCCGGTGTAGAGGGACTCAACGGCATCGGAGAGCGCCTTCTTATCCCGCCATTCAACATAAGAGTCCGACGGCGGGTCTTCGGGCATTTCCTGGAGCAAGCGTTGCGTGAACCCTTCCTCGCGCTCGAGACGTTCAAGTTCAATCTCGATATCACGCCAGATTGCTTCGGTCACGGGCGGCCTCAAGGAATCGTCGGCGGAGTTCGGGATGACTGACCTCATCGAGATAGACGACATCAAACGGGATGCCGGCCATCGTCTCCTCGATGACGCGCTCCAGCCGATACCGCAGCTCCTCGTCGGGCAATCGGATGATCAGGAAGTCGACATCCGAGCGCTCGTGGAATGTGCCCCGTGCCAGCGATCCCGTCACGCGGGCTTCCACTCCAAGCTTCTGAAGGCGTCCCAATGCCTCATGAGCAAGAGGGAGTACGCGATCCCGCGCAGCCTGCGCTCGCTGAGTGCGCAGTCGCCGGTAGTTGGAAGTGTGCTGCGGCTTCGCGGGTGTCTCGGCCATGCTGGCATCCTGAGGTCGCCGTGGGTCGCGCTTAAAACTGCGTCATATCACGCCTCATGATGGCATATCGGAGTTATTGGCTGCAGATTCACACCGCCACCGGGGCGGTCAGCTTGGGGTGGGGGTCGTAGCCCGTCAGCTGCAGGTGCTCGAAGCGCACCGCAAAGAGGTCGGTGACCGCCGGGTCGATGTGCAGGGTGGGCAGTGGCCGCGGCTCGCGGCCGAGCTGCTCGCGAGCCTGTTCCAGGTGGTTGAGGTAGAGGTGGCAGTCGCCGCCGGTCCAGATGAACTCGCCCACGTCCAGGCCCACGTGGCGGGCCACCAGGTGGGTGAGCAGGCTGTACGAGGCGATGTTGAACGGCACGCCCAGGAACAGGTCGGCGCTGCGCTGATAGAGCTGGCAGGAGAGCCGCCCGTCGGCCACATAGAACTGGAAGAGCAGGTGGCAGGGCGGCAGGTTCATGCGCTCAAGCTCGCCCACGTTCCAGGCGCTGACCAGGTGCCGGCGGGAGTCGGGGCGCTCGCGCAGCTGGTCGAGTACCTGGCGGAGCTGATCGATCTCGCCGCCGTCCGCCGCGCGCCAGCTGCGCCACTGGGCGCCGTAGACCGGTCCCAGCTCGCCGTCCGGGTCGGCCCACGGCGACCAGATCCGCACCCCGCGCTCCTCCAGCTCGCGGGCGTTGGTGCTGCCGCGGATGAACCACAGCAGCTCCTCGGCCACGCCGCGCCAGAACACGCGCTTGGTGGTCACCAGCGGGAAGCCGGCCTGCAGGTCGAAGCGCATCTGGTGGCCGAAGATCGACAGCGTGCCGGTGCCGGTCCGGTCGGCCTTGCGGTGGCCGTGCTCCATGACGTGGCGGACGAGATCGAGATAGGCGCGCATCAGCCCGAAGCACTCCTCAGGTTTGGCGGATCACGGAATGTCCCGGACCAGGACCTTCGAGCCCCGGGTCCGGTCGTAGAGCGCCCGCCGCGTGGCCGGTAGGGCCTCCGGGGCGGCGGGCTCGAAGCCGCGTTCGCGGAACCAGTGCTCGGCCCGGGTGGTGAGCACGAACAGCCGGTGCAGCCCGTGGCCGCGGGCCTGCTGCTCCAGGCGGCGGACCAGGGCGTCGGCGCGCCCGGCGCCGCGGTAGTCCGGGTCCACGGCCAGGCAGGCGATCTCGCCGGCATCCTCGGCCGGCCACGGCAGCAGGGCGCCCGTGGCGACTACGGCGCCGTCGCGCTCGGCCACGGTGAAGGCGCTGATCTGCTCTTCGAGCAGCTCCTGGGGGCGGTAGACCAGCGCGCCGCTCTCCTCCAGCGGGCGGATGAGGCCGAGGATGCCGGGGATGTCGTCGAGCCCGGCGGTGCGCAGGGACTCGAACGGCTCCGGGGCGATCAGCGTGCCCACGCCGTCCCGGGTGAAGAGCTCCAGCAGCAGGGCGCCGTCCTGGGTGCGGTCGAGCAGGTGGACCCGGCCGACGCCGCCCAGGCAGGCCTGGTGCGCGCTGTGCAGCAGGCGCCGGGCGTCGTCGGCGAGCCCGCCGGCGTCCAGGCGGGCCCGCGCCTCGCGCGGGGTCAGTTCGCGCACCGGGGCGCCGTCGGCGTCGCGCAGGGGGGCGTGCCGGGTCAGATGGATGAGTTTGTCCGCCGCTAGCGCCTCGCCCACGGCCCGGGCCACGGACTCGGCCGAGAGGTTGAACGCCTCGCCGGTGGGCGAGTAGCCCAGCGGCGAGACCAGGGCCACGTCGCCGTCGTCCAGGCGCCGGCGCAGGGCGTCGGCGTCCACCCGGCGTACCTCGCCGGTGTAGAGGTGATCGATGCCGTCGCGCACCCCCACCGGGCGGGCGGTAATGACGTTGCCCGAGGCTACGCGTAGGCGCAGGCCGGCCATCGGTGAGGTGGCCACGCCGGTGGAAAGGCGCGCCTCGAGCCGGGTGCGTACCTCGCCGATGGCATCGCGCACGCACTCCAGGGCGTCGCCGTCGGTGATGCGTAGGCCGGTGCTGCCCTGGGCGTAGCGCGGTTCCAGGCCGCGGCGGCGCAGGCGCCCCTCCACCTGGGGGCGGGCGCCGGGGACCAGCACCAGGCGCACGCCCAGGCTGGCCAGCACCGCCAGGTCGTGGATCAGGCCGTCGATGCGCGGGCCCTCGACGGCGGCGCCGGGGAAGGCGACGACGAAGGTTCGCCCGCGGTGGGCGTTGATGTACGGCGCCGCGTGGCGGAACCACTCCACGAACTGCTGCGGATCGAGGTCGGCGAGACGCATTGGGGCTCCGCGGCCTACAGGCAGAAGCGGTGGATGAAGCGGCGCAGAAGCGCCACGGTGGGCGCCAGACGCTCGATGGCGATGGACTCGTCGGGCTGGTGGGCCTGCTCGATCTCGCCGGGGCCGAGGACCACCACGTCCATACCCAGCCGGGTCAGGTAGGGCGCCTCCGTGGCGAAGGCCACGGCACCGGCCGGGTGGCCGGTGACCGACTCGGCGAAGCGCACCACCTCGGCGTCCGCTGGCGTGGCCATGGGCGGATGGGCCGGGAACAGGGGGCGGCGGGTTAGGTGTACGGCGTCGTCGCCGAGGGCCTCGGCCAGGCGCCGGTCGAGCTCCTGCTGCAGTGCCGCCGGATCCATGCCGGGCAGGGGGCGCAGGTCGATGTGCAGCTCCGCCTCGCCGCAGATGCGGTTGGGGTTGTCGCCGCCGCGGATGTGCCCGAGGTTGAGGGTCGGGTGGGCCACGGCGAAGCGCTCGTCCCGGTGGGTGGCGGCCAGTTCCTCGCGCCAGGCGATCAGGGCGTTGAGCACCCGGGTCATGGCGTCCAGGGCGTTGCGCCCCAGGCGCGGGTCGCTGGAGTGCCCGGCCCGCCCCTCGATGTGGAGCGCCTCCATCATCATGCCCTTGTGCACGTGCACCGGGTGGTTGCGGGTCGGCTCGCCGACCACTGCATGGTGTGGGCCCAGGCCCTCCGGGTGGGCGTCGAGCAGGGCGCGCACGCCGTCCATGCCGCTCTCCTCGTCCGCCGTGCAGAGCAGGGTCAGCGGCGCCTGTAGCTGCGCCGGGTTGACCTCGCGGGCCGCCTCGACGGCCAGGGCCAGGAACGCCTTCATGTCGGTCACGCCCAGTCCGTAGAGGCGGCCGTCCACCTCGCGCAGGCGCCACGGGTCGCCGGACCAGCGCTGCGGATCGCAGGGGACGGTGTCGGTGTGCCCGCACAGGGCCAATCCGCCCCGCTCCGGTGCCCGCGCTGGGGCCAGGGTGGCGGTGAGGTTGGTCTTCTCCGGACGGCCGGGCAGGGCCTCGATGCGGCAGTCGAAGCCCAGATCCTCGAGCCAGCCGGCCAGTCGCTCGGTGATGCCACGGTTGCCCTGGTCGTGCTCCGCCTCGACGCTGCTCACCGACGGCTCGGCGACCAGCTCGGCGATCATCTCGTGCAGGGCCGGCAGCGGCGCGGTCACGGCGTTACAGCCCGCCGCCCCAGCTGTCCCGGCGGCGCGGGCGCAGATGCGGCAGGATCAGTCCGAGGATCAGCCCGCCCACCAGCACGCCGGCGCCAGCCAAAAACCACTCCTGGCGGCTGCGCTCGGCGAGGGCGGAGTTCTGCTCCTCCAGCTGCTCGTTGCGCTCGAGCAGCCGCTCCACCCGCTCCTGGAGCTGTTCGTTGGCCTCGACCAGCTCGTAGCCGTCGCTGGCGGCCTCCAGGTCGGCCTCCAGCTCCTCGATGCGCGCCTCGGCCTCGGCCAGCTCCTCGCTCAGGGCGTCCTTCTCTTCCGCCTGCCCGGTCAGTTCGTCCTCCAGCTCTGCGATCCGCTCCAGGGCGGCGTCGCGCTCTTCCTCAACCCGGCCGATGCGCACCCTGGCCGGCGGCTCGGCCATCAGGAAGCGCTCCTGCACCCAGCCCTCGTCGCCGCGGTTGTCGCGGACGTAGATCCAGTCCTCCAGGGCCGCCTCGCCGAAGCGCTCCTCGGCATCCTCGGGGGGGTCGAGGACCTCCAGGGGGGCGCCGGTGCTCAGGAAGCGCTCGATGGCGTACTGCGAGCCGGCACCGGTGCGGAAGGAGATGCTGATCTCGTCGCCGACATAGGCGGTCTGCGCCGTGACGGAGGTCGCCGGCAGGGCGGTGACCAGGGCGGCGGAGAGGATGACGACGGGGGCGGACTTGATGCGCACGGATGTCGCTCCAGCTTGGCCAATACGATGGCGTCAGTTTAACAAGAAGCAATCGCCGGATGGTGATGGGCATCGGCGCCGCTCCGGACCGGGTGCGATTGCGTGCCGCGCGACAGCACCGCAGAATACCGGGCTTCCTTTCAGGAGGCCCTATGGAGCAGCGACCCGTACTGCGCCTGAAGACCGGCGAGGAGCGGCGCCTGCGCGCCGGTCATCTGTGGATCTTCAGCAACGAGGTAGACACCCACCGTACCCCCCTGCGCGGCTTCGCCCCCGGGGAGCAGGTGGTGGTGGAGGATGCCCGCGGCAAGGCCCTCGGCTGCGCCTACGTCAATCCCAACTCGCTGATCTGCGCCCGGCTGGTCAGCCGCGACGCCAAGGTGTCGCTGGATCGTTCCACCCTGGTCCACCGCCTGCAGGTGGCCCTGTCCATGCGCCAGCGCCTCTTCGCCGAGCCGTGGTATCGGCTGGTCCACGGCGAGGCCGACGGCCTGCCCGGGCTGGTCGTCGATCGCTTCGGCGACTGTTGCGTGGTTCAGCCCAACACCGCGGGCATCGAGCGGCTCCAGGCCGAGGTCCTGGATGCCCTGGCGAAGGTGGTCGGCCCGACGCATGTGCTCTGGCGGGCGGATAACAACGTGCGCGAGCGCGAGGGGCTCGACCGGCGGGTGGAGTGGCTCGGCGCGCCCGGTCCGGAGGAGCTGGAGGTCCGCGAGGCGGGCCTGCGTTTCCAGGTGCCGGCGGTGTGCGGGCAGAAGACCGGCTGGTTCTACGATCAGCGCGGCAACCGCCAGCGCCTGGCGGCCTATGCCGAGGACGCTCGGGTGTTGGACGCCTATGCCTACGCCGGCGGCTTCGCCATCGCCGCCGCTGTGGCCGGGGCGCGCGAGGCAGTGGCCGTGGAGCGCTCCGCCGAGGCCTGTGATCGGATCGCCGCCAACGCCGAGCGCAACGGCGTCGCCGACCGGGTGACGGTGGTCGAGGGCGAGGTGAACGACTACCTGGCGGTGGCCCGGCAGGAGGGGGAGCGCTACGACGTGGCGGTGGTGGATCCGCCGGCGTTCATCAAGCGCCGCCGCGACCGCAAGGCCGGCGAGCGCGGCTACCGCAGCGTCAACGAGGCCGCGCTGCGTCTGCTCGGCCGCGACGGCGTACTGCTCAGCTGCTCCTGCTCGGCCCATCTGCCCGAGGAGCGGCTGTCGGGGATCCTGCTGGCCGCCGGGCGGCACCTGGATCGCTCGGTGCGCATCCTCGAGCGCGGCGGGCTCCCCGCCGACCACCCGATCCACCCGGCCATCCCCGAGACCGACTACCTCAAGGCGCTGTTCCTGCGCGCCGTGATCGCCACCAGCTTGCCCTGACCCCGGGTACGCTGCACCCTGTGAATCGTGCCCACGGAACCCTGATCAAGCATGCCCATCCCGCTCCCTCCCCGCGAAACCATCCGTGACGATGTCGCCCGCGCCCTGGCCGAGGACGTCGGCGGCGGTGATCTCACCGCCGCCCTGGTGCCGGCCAGCCGGCAGGCCGAAGGCCACGTCGTCGCCCGCGAGGCGGCGGTGCTCTGCGGCAGCGCCTGGTTCGATGAGGTCTTCCGGCAGCTCGACCGGGCCGTGGGGGTGCGCTGGCTTCACGGCGACGGCGATTGGCTGGAGCCGGGCACCGAGGTCTGCCGGATCCAGGGGCCGAGCCGGGCGGTGCTCACCGGCGAGCGCACGGCGCTGAACTTCCTGCAGTTCCTCTCCGGGACCGCCACCACGGCACGGCGCTACGCCGATGCCCTGGCCGGCACCGGGGTGCAGGTGCTCGATACCCGCAAGACGGTGCCCGGGCTGCGCGCCGCTCAGAAGTACGCCGTGCGCGCCGGCGGGGCCGACAATCACCGCTTCGGGCTGTTCGACGCCTACCTGATCAAGGAGAACCACATCGCCGCCTGCGGCGGGCTCACCCCGGCCGTTGAGGTGGCGCGCCTGCGCGCCGCGGGGACGCCGATCACCGTAGAGATCGAGGACCTGGCGCAGCTCGACGAGGCCATCGCCGCCGGCGCTGATGTGGTGATGCTCGATAATTTCGATGCCGACGGCATCCGTCAGGCGGTGGAGCAGGCCGCCGGGCGGGTGGCCCTGGAGGTCTCCGGCGGGGTGGATCTGGACGCCGTGCGCGGTCTGGCCGCCACCGGCGTGGACCGTATCTCCGTCGGTGCCCTGACCAAGCACGTCCACGCCCTGGATCTTTCGCTGCGTCTCGACGCGGCCGGCTGAGCGGGCGCCCGCGGCGTCACCGGGGTGCCCCGGCGTGCGGTTTTCTGTCCGTTGAGCGTATTCCGGCCCGTTGCTAACCTGCGATTAACGGCGGTGCGCAGGAGGCGCGCCCGTGTTCCCGGGGACGTCCTTGATAAGGAGATCCCATGCCGTCGATCCCGGCCTTGAATCCCTCCTGTCTGACCCGATCCCTGGCGGGCCGCCATGCGGCTATCCGAGCGCACTGCGGCCGCGCGCCTCTGCACCCCTATTCCGCGCCGCCGCCCGCCCGGGCTGTGCCCGATCCGGCAGGCGGCGGCGCCTTCCGGCAACAACACCTTTGAGCAAGGAGGTCTACATGCGCAAAGCTTCCCCACGCATTATCGGCGGCTGTGCCCTGGTCGCCGCCGGCGCCCTGGCAGCGAGCCCGGCGGTGGCCGAGCACGGCTTCTTCTTCAACTACAGCCATACGCCGGTCTACACCGCGCTCGACTCGGACGTGGAGGACAGCGATCTCTCCGCCAACGCCTTCGAGTTCGGCACCAGTGTGACCGACGAGCTGCGCGCCGGCGTCTACCACGAGCGCCTGGATGGCGTTGACGGCAATAGCGCCAACATCCAGGGCATCAGTGCCGAGTACGGCATGCTCGAGACCGGCGACTTCATGGGCAGTGTCGGCTTCATGGTTGGCAATGGCCGCTCCGACAGCGGCAACAGCCTGGTGGCGGACATTTACGGCCGCGCGGCGCTGCTGGCCAACGACCACGCCAACCTGAACGCCAAGCTCGCCTACCGCACCGTGCCGGACAGCGATTTTGCTCAGGATTTCGACGGTGCAGCGGACGACGCCAGTGACATGCACGGCTTCACGCTGAGTGTCGGCTTCGGCGTCCACTTCTAAGACGATCGCCCAAACGCCGCCCCCGAACCGCGGGGCGCGGGGCGCGGGTGCGGGTGCAGCAGAACAGGCAACAGAGGAGGTTGACCATGCACAAGCATGCCAGGCACACCATCGCCGGCGTGGCCCTGCTCTCGGCCACGGCCTTCGCCGCCTCGGCCAGCGCCGAGACGTTCTTCTTCAAGTACGGCCACACGCCGGTCTACACCGCCTTCGACTCCGACGTCGAGGACAGTGATATCTCCGCCAACACCTTCGACTTCGGCGTCCATCTCAACGACGAGTTCCGCATGGGCGTCTACTACGAGCGGCTGGATGGCTTTGGAGGCACGACAGGGGACTTCCGTGGTCTGACTGCCGAGTACGATCTGGTTGGTGGTGTCGGCTTCGCCACCAGCGTCGGCCTGATGTTCGGGCAGGCCAGCGCCGACGTCACAGCCACCGACATCTACGGCCGTTTCGCCCTGGACACCGGGGACACCTCGGAGCTGTTCACCAAGATCGCCTACCGGGGGACGAACGCCGTAGACGACGAGTTAGACGCTTTTTCCGATGGCGATAGCCCCGACAACCTGGATGGCCTCTACCTGAATGTCGGCTTCGGCTTCGGCTTCTGAGGTCGCCCGTGGGTGCTCCACTTCCTTCGCGCTGATTCGGGCGCGCTGATCCCGTGGCCCTGCGGCCACCCCGGCTGCGGGGCCACGGGATCCTTTCTCGCTTCCTGGCTGTCTGCCTGCTTGGCCCGCTTCCTACCGCGGATGTCGGCGCCGCGCTTGCCTTGCCGCGTCGCTCTCCACTAGTCTCCGCCCATGCTCGTCTATCCCGATATCGACCCGGTCGCCATCCAGCTCGGGCCGGTGGCCATCCACTGGTACGGCCTGATGTACGTCGTCGGCTTCCTTGCCGCCTGGGGGCTGGGGCGCTGGCGGGCGCGTCGGCCGGACAGCCCGGTGACCGGGCAGCAGGTGGACGACTTGGTCTTCTTCGGCGCCCTGGGGGTGATTGTCGGCGCCAAGCTCGGCTACCACCTCTTCTACAACCTGGATGGCCTCGCCGCCGACCCGCTCGCCTTGCTGAGGCTCTGGGAAGGCGGCATGTCCTTCCACGGCGGGCTCCTCGGGGTCACCGCCGCGCTGGGGGTCTACGCCTGGCGCTACCGGATCCCGCTGCTGGGTCTGACCGATTTCGCCGCGCCGCTGGTGCCCATCGGCCTCGGCGCCGGGCGGCTGGGCAACTTCATCAACGGCGAGCTGTGGGGCCGGCCCTCCGAGGTCCCCTGGGCCATGGTCTATCCGCCCCTGGGCGACGAGGCGCGCCACCCCTCGCAGCTCTATCAGATGGGGCTGGAGGGGATCGCCCTGTTCGTGCTGCTGTGGTGGTTCTCCGCCCGACCGCGGGCCCGCGGGGCGGTCACCGGTCTGTTCCTGACGGCGTACGGGGGCTTCCGCGCCTTCGTCGAGTTCTTCCGCATGCCGGATGCGCACATCGGCTACCTCGCCTTTGGCTGGCTGACCCTGGGCCAGGTCCTCACCCTGCCCATGATCCTCGGCGGGGTGGCGCTGCTGCTCTGGGCCTGGCGGCGCCCGGGCGCGGCCGCCTGATCCGCCGCCCAGCGCCGGGTTACAATCCCGCCCGGTTGCAACCATCGGTTCCGGCGCGCCGGAGGGGCGCACGGCGCCGGTCCCTACCAACGGTCTTCAAGGAGCACTGCATGGGAGTGATCCGCACGGGGCGTCGGCGCCCCGCATCCGGCTGGCGTCTGCTCGCCGCGCTGCCCCTGCTGGCGCCGGCGGCGCCGTGTATCGCCGGCAATCCGGTGGCGGCCGCAGAGATCGATTGGTCGGTCTACGGCCGTGCCGACGTCAGCGTTGATTACTACAGCGGCGGCGGTTACGCCGCCGGCGACTTGGCTAGCAACTCCTCCCGGTTGGGGCTGCGCGTTGGTCACACCCTGGAGACCGGACTGACGGTCTACGGCCGCCTGGAGCGCACCCTGGACTACAATCGCGGCGACGGCGCCGACCTGGCTCCCCGGGATACCTACTTGGGGCTGACCGGGGCGTGGGGGACGCTGCGGCTGGGCTACATGGACACGGCGGTTAAGGACATCCGCAGCCGCGTGGATCTCTTCGGCAGTCAGTTGGGCAATGCCCGCAACGTGCTGCGCGCTGGCCATAGGCCCCACTTTGATCAGCGCTTTCCCAATGCGGTCCGCTACAGCTCGCCGGAGCAGCCCGGCTGGGGCGTCGACCTGCAGGGGAGCTTCGATTGGGACGGAGAAGAAGACGACGATGAGGCCTTCCCGGCGGACGACAACGAACGCACCGCCGTCAGCAGTGCCCTGCGCTACAGCGGCGAGCGCGTCTGGGTCGCGGTGGGCTACGAGCGGGTGGCCGGCCGCGCGGGAGCGGTGCGCAGTGCTGATGCCCTCCGGCTGGGTCTGGATTGGCAGGCCACCGAGGCCCTGCGGGTGACCGCGCTGGGGCAGGCGACCCGGGATGCCTACGCGGTTGATGACGCTGATTACAGCGACGCCGCTGCCTACGGCGCGGGGCTGCTCTATGCCCTTGAGGACGATCTGGACCTGCGCCTGCAGTACTACACCCTGGACGTGGATGCCTCCGGTCACGGGGCCCGACTGGTCTCCGTCGGCCCGATTTTCCACGCAAGCGAGCGGCTGCGCCTCTACGCCACCGCTACCTATCTGAGCAACGACGACGACTCGCGGTTGGTTCCCTGGGAGGTCGGCCGGACCGCCGGCCCTAGCGGCGAGGATGCGAAAATCGGATCAGGCCGCTCGGCTTGGGCGGTGGGCTCCGGCGTACGCATGGATTTCTAGAGCGGGCCCCGTGGCGGAGCCGCCGCGCGAGGCCAAGCCGCCGGCCCCAACTAGTGTTCGCCGTTGGCCGGCGTCCGCCCGAGCAGCGGCAGCCCCGCCCGATCGGCGATCCGTTTGCGCGCCTCGTCGGCCAGCTGCCGGCGGTCCCGCTCCGCGGCCGGGATGGGGTCCAGGAAGTGGATGTGGACCTCCACCCCGTGGCCGGCCGCCCACCAGGCGCTGTCCAGCATGCGACGCTCCGGCACCAGTTCCCCCAGATCGTCACCGCGGTGGCGCGGACGGTAGCCGATGGCCACCGGCTGCACTGCGGAGTCGGCCTCGTGGGCGGCACGGAACAGCCGCGGGCGGAACGGCTGGATGCCGAATTCGGTGCTGATCCGGCCCTCGGGGAAGAAGATCACGGCATCGCCCCGGCGCAGCCGCTCGGCCATCTCGCCGGCGGCCCGCTGCGCTGCGCCGCTGTGGCCGCGGCCGATGAACAGGGTGCCGAGGTTGCGGGCCACGCGGCCGACAATCGGCCAGTCGCGCAGCTCCGCCTTGCTCAGGAAGGTGTCCGGCACCAGGGCGAACAGGGCAACGATGTCCAGCCAGGAGAGGTGGTTGGCCACCAGGAGGGCGCCGCGCTGCGGGCGACCGTGCCGGTGAAGGCGGACGCGCATCAGGGCCATGAGGATCCGGTTCCACAGGGCCGCCGCGTGGCGCCCGAGCCGCCGCGAGAGCAGGCTGGCCCCGGTGACCCACAGCCCGCCGAGGAGTAGGTGGACGAGGGCCAAGGCGAGGATCAGGGCCGCCCGTACGCGGCGGGCCAAGCTCATTCGCCGTGCCCCGCACGCCGCTCGACGAGCCGGCGGATGACCCGCGAGAGCCCGTCGTTGAGCAGCTCATGGTCGTCGAGCAGCTTGGCCTGCCCGTCGGCCACGGCCGCGGCGAGCGCCTCGGTGCTGCGCTCGAGGACCTTGAAGCCGGCCCGGTTGGCGAAGATCAGCCGACCATCGGCGGTGTGCCCGGCCAGCCGGACGCGCAGGCGCTCGCCCTGTGCCCCGCCGATCTCCATCCAGGTCCCTTCGGGCAGGGCGGCCACCCGGCGCACGTCCCCCTCGCGGTGGCTCGCCGCGGCGGTATCGTCGTTCCTGGCGCTGAATTGGGCCAGCCCCGGATCGCCGCGGGTCAGGCAGTTCAGGTACTCGGCCTCCAGGGCGCGGAGCACCTTGCTGACCTCGAAGGGGTCATGGAGGACCTCGCGCAGGCCGTCGGCCACCTCGTGGAGGAGCAGGGGGATCTCCAGGACCAGCCGTCGGCGCGAGGTGGCATCCGGCGGGGTGTCGACGCTCCAGACCAGGCGCTCCATCACCGCGCAGTGGCGGACCCAGTTCTCAGAGTCCGCGCCGTCGCTCAGGTGGATCAGCAGCAGCAGCCGTGCCCAGGCGTCCCGGATCAGCTGCTCGATGAGTGCCGGCGGCCGGCGCCCCTCCAGGCAGCGCTCGATCTCCTCGCTGACCCGCTGCCGGGCCGCCTCCACACGGTCGCGGCTGCGCACGGCGCGTGCTGCGAATCGGGTCTCGTCGGCGACGCTGGTCGCCGCCGACGGCCCGGCGGGGTCCGCCGCGCCGTCGCCGGTGAGCTGCGCCACCGCCTCGCGGTGTAGATCCGGCAGCATGCGGCCCACCGCGTCCCCGAGCGTTTCGAGCACCACCTCCTGTGCCGGGGCGGCGAGCGGCGGGCGTTGCTGGACACGCAGCAGCAGGTCGGCCACCTGCGCTGCGGCCAGCGGGTTGAGCGGCTCGCGCACGCGCACCGTGGGGAGGGCGGCGTCCAGGGCGCGGGTGGTCGGCTCGGTCGTCGCTGCGGTGCGGCTGCGCAGATCGGTCAGAATGCGCGCCGCCGCGCTGTGGTGCGCCGGGGTGGGTGGCGGGTCAACGGCCGCCGGGTCGATGAGCCCGGCGAAGCGGTACTCGAGACCGGCGCGCAAGACCTCTTCCATGTCGTGGCGGTGCAGTCGGACCATCTGCATGTCTTGGCGGTAGGCGTCACCCTGCTCGCCGCCGCCGGCCAGCTCGTGGAGCCGCTCCTGCGCCTCGTGCAGGCCCTGACGCAGCGATCCCACCAGACGGCCCTCGACGTGGCGGCGCAGCCGCTCGATCCGACCGGGGATCGCCCGACCCTGACCGCGTTCGGTGCGGGCGAGGTAGACGACATTGTCCGGGGGGTGCTCGGTCATATCGGCTTCGCTCATGGGTCGGGAGGATACCCGCGACGGGCAGATGTGAGAAGGCGACTCAAGGGGTTACCGGCGCCCCTGCAGCTGCGCCAACTTGTCAGCCCCCGGAGCATCGGGTATCTTCCACAACCGTTGTCTGCCGACGAGACCGTCAGGAGATCGGCCTCGCATGCTTGCTGCAGTACTTTCCGGATTCGTGCTCGCCGCCCTCGTGCCGTGGCTGCAGCCCGTCCTGGGCCGCCGCGCCGGCTGGGCTTTCGCCGCGCTGCCCGCGGTGCTCACCCTCTATTTTGCCACCTTCCTGCCGCAGATTGTCGGCGGCGAGACGGTGTGGATGGAGTACACCTGGGTGCCCGGGCTCGACGTCAACCTGTCCTTTTACGTGGACGGGCTGTCGCTGCTCTTCGCCCTGCTGATCTCGGGGATCGGCACCTTCGTCCTGCTCTACGCCAGCGATTACCTGGATGGCGACGAGCGTCAGCCGCGCTTCTACGTCCACATCCTCGCCTTCATGGCGTCGATGCTGGGCCTGGTGCTCTCCGATAACCTCATCACCCTGTTCATCTTCTGGGAGCTGACCAGCATTACCTCGTACATGCTGATCGGCTACGACAACGAGGATGCCAAGGCGCGGCGCTACGCCCTGCAGGGTCTGCTGGTGACCGTTGGCGGTGGCTTGGCGCTGCTCGCCGGTTTCATCATGCTGGGGATCGTCGGCGACACCTACACGATCTCCGAGCTCCTGAAGCAGGGCGATGTGATCCGCGAGCACGAGTGGTACGTGCCGCTGACCCTGCTGATCCTCCTCGGCGCCTTCACCAAGTCGGCCCAGGTGCCGTTCCACTTCTGGTTGCCGCGGGCCATGGCCGCGCCGACCCCGGTGTCGGCCTACCTGCACTCGGCCACCATGGTGAAGGCCGGCGTCTTCCTGCTGGCCAAGCTGCACCCGGCACTGGGTGACACCACGCTGTGGATGACGCTGCTGCCGCTGGTCGGCGCCATCACCATGTTCACCGGCGCCTACTTCGCCGTGCGCAGCACCGGGATCAAGGGGGTGCTGGCCAACTCCACGGTGATGGCCCTGGGTACGCTGACCATGCTCGCCGGTATCGGTACCGAGGGGGCGATGATCGCCTTCGGCGCCTTCCTGCTGGCGCACTCGCTCTACAAGGGCGCCCTGTTCCTGGTCGCCGGCGCCCTCGACCACGAGACCGGCACCAAGGACGTCCTCAAGATGGGCGGCCTGCGCCACGCCATGCCGAAGACGGCGGTGCTGGCCGCGGTCTCGGCCCTGTCACTGGCCGGCATCCCGCCGCTGTTCGGCTTCCTCGGCAAGGAGCTGATGCTTGAGTCGGTGCTGGCGGCGCCCTACCTCTCCGCGGTGCTGGCCCTGCTCGCCCTGGGCACCGCCGTGCTCGTGGTCATTGTCGCCGGCATCGTGGTCATCCGGCCGTTCTTCGGCGAGCGCACCGAGACCCCGAAGGAGCCCCACGAGGCGCCGCCGGGGATGCTCGCCGGGCCGGCGGTCCTCGGTGTCCTGAGCCTGCTCTTCGGGGTGTTCCCGTTCATTCCCGAGGGACTGATCGGTGCCGTGGCCTCATCGCTGGCCGGTGAGCAGATCTCGGTGAGCCTCTCGCTCTGGCACGGGGTCAATCTGCCGCTGGTCATGTCGCTGTTCGCCATTGCCGCCGGCGCCTTCCTGTTCACCCGCTGGGATCAGGTGCGCGAGGCGATGGCCCGGTACGACTGGCTCTATGAGCGCGGCCCGGAGGCCGGTTACTTTCGCACCCTCGACGCCCTGGTCTGGAGTGCGGACTGGCAGACCCGCGTGCTGCAGAACGGTTACCTGCGCCACTACATCACCACCACGGTGCTGACCACTGTACTTCTGGTCGGTTACACCCTCGCCACCCGCTACGACGGGGGCTTCGGCGCCGGCCTCGAGGTCTACTTCTACGAGTGGATCATCGCCGGTGTGCTGATCGCCTCGGTGCTCTTCGCCTGCGTGACCAACTCGCGGCTGGGGGCGGTGGCGTCGCTGGGCGTGATGGGCTTCACCGTGGCGCTGATTTTCATCCTGTTCAGCGCCCCGGATCTGGGCATCACGCAGATCCTGGTGGAGACCCTGACGGTGATCCTGCTGGTCCTGGTGCTCTTCCGGCTGCCCGGCTTCATGAACTTCTCCGCGCCGCAGCAGCGGGTGCGCGACGGCGTGGTGGCCGCGGTGATGGGCGTGCTGGTGACCTCGCTGCTGCTGATCACCATCGATGTCCAGTTCGCCGAGCCGATCTCGGCCTACCACCTGGATGAGAGTGTGCCGCTGGCCCACGGCCGCAACGTGGTCAACGTGATCCTGGTGGACTATCGGGCGCTGGACACCCTGGGCGAGATCTTCGTCGTCGCTCTGGCCGCCATCGGCGTCTACGCCATGGTCAAGTACCGGGTGACCGGTGAGAGCAGTCCCGCCGAGAAGGAGGACAACCAATGATCCAGCCCGGGTCCCTGATCCTCTCGACGATGGCGCGGCTGTTGCTGCCGCTGCAGCTGCTGTTCTCCATCTTCATGCTGCTGCGCGGTCACGACCTGCCCGGCGGCGGTTTCATCGCCGGGCTGGTGGCCTCCTCGGCGTTCATCCTCTACCTGTTCGCCTTCGGCGTGCCGGCCACGCAGCAGGTGCTGCGGGTGGATGCACGGACCATCGCCGGGGTCGGCCTGGTCATCGGCACCCTCGCCGCCGTACCGCCGATCTTCATCGGCGAGCCCTTCTTCAAGGCGCTGTGGTGGTATCCGGAGATCCCGCTGATCGGGGAGGTGAGCATCAACACGCCGCTGATCTTCGACGTCGGGGTCTACCTCACCGTGCTCGGCTCGGTGCTGGCCATCGTGGTGAGCCTGGCGGAGGCGGAGGAGTAAGGCTATGGAACCGTTAATGGCCGTCCTGGTGGGCATCATGTTCGCCGCCGCCATCTACATGATGCTGCGCCGTTCCATCGTCAAGCTGGTCATCGGCCTGATCCTGCTCTCCAACGCGGCGAACCTGCTGTTCTTCACCGCCGCGGGGATGACGCGGGGAGCGCCGCCGCTGATCCCCGAGGGCGCCGACGGGCCGGTGGGCGCGGTGGGTGATCCGCTGCCCATGGCCCTCATCCTGACCGCCATCGTGATCGCCTTCGGCGTGCTGGCCTTTGCGCTGGTGCTGATCAACAAGGCGTATCAGGTGGTGCAGGCCGACGATCTGGATCAGATGAAGGATACGGACACGTGAGTCTGCAAGTCGCCATACCGGTACTGCTGCCCCTGCTGCTGGGCGCCGTCTCGCTGGCGGTCCACCGCCACCTGACCGTGCAGCGCTGGCTGGGGGTGCTCGGCACCGGCGCGCTGCTGGCCAGCACCCTGTGGCTGCTGCACACGGTCTGGCACGAGGGCGTGGTGGTGATGCACATGGGCGACTGGAAGGCGCCCTTCGGCATCACCCTAGTCGCCGACCTGTTGGGCGCCATCATGGCGGTGCTCACCGGCATCATGGGCTTCGCCACCGCCGTGTACTCTACGGCCACCACGCCGCGCGGGCACGAGCACTACGGCCACTGGCCGCTGCTGCACCTGCTGCTCGCCGGTGTGGCCGGCGCCTTCCTGACCGGCGACGTCTTCAACCTCTACGTCTGGTTCGAGGTGATGCTCGTCGCCTCGTTCGCGCTGCTGATCCTCGGCGGCGAGCGGGCGCAGATGGAGGGGGCGATCAAGTACGTCACCCTCAACCTGCTCTCGTCGATGATCTTCCTCTCGGCGGTGGGCATTACCTACGGCCTGGTCGGCACCCTGAACATGGCCGACATGGCGGTGAAGCTCGCCGAGGTGGATCAGCCCGGGCTGGTCACCGTGCTGGCGGCCATGTACATGGTCTCCTTCGGCATCAAGGCCGGTGCCTTCCCGCTCTTCTTCTGGCTGCCGGCGAGTTACCACACCCCGCCGATCGCCATTTCGGCGCTGTTCGCCGGCCTGCTGACCAAGGTCGGTGTCTACGCCCTGTACCGGGTGTTTACGCTGATCTTCACGCAGGAGGTCGCCTACACCCACGAGATCCTGCTTTGGGCGGCCGGCTTCACGATGATCACCGGCGTGCTGGGTGCCGCGTACCACTACGAGGTGCGCCGCATCCTCTCGTTCCACATCATCAGCCAGATCGGCTACATGATCATGGGCCTGGCGCTGTTCACGCCGTTGGCCCTGATCGGCGGTGTCTTCTACATCGCGCACCACATCATCGTGAAGACCAACCTCTTCCTGGTCGCCGGCGTGGCCTACCGGATGCTGGGCAGCTACGAGCTGCGCGACCTGGGCGGGCTCTACAAGCACCGGCCGTTCCTGGGGCTGCTCTTCGCCGTGCCGGCGCTGTCGCTGGCCGGCCTGCCGCCGCTGTCCGGGTTCATCGCCAAGCTGATCGTCATCTGGGCCGGCGTCGAGCAGGCTTCCTGGGGGATCGTCTTTGTGGCCCTGCTCACCGGCCTGCTGACCCTCTACTCGATGACCAAGATCTGGCAGGAGGCGTTCTGGCACGGGGTGCCCGAGCATGTGCAGGACACCTCGGTGCTCACCGGCGAGCGGCGCGACCCGGGCCTGTGGGCCATGTATCTGCCGATCGCTGGGCTGGCGCTGCTGACCCTGTTCATCGGTCTTTACGCGCAGCCGCTCTACGAGCTGGCCGAGGCCTCCGCCAAGCAGCTGCTTGATCCGCAGGTCTACATCGACGCCGTGCTGGAGGAGGGTGCGCAGTGATCCCATTCGCCTGGAACGTCGTCCTGGCCATGGTCTGGGTGGTGCTGACCGCCAACTTCAGTGCGGTCAATGCCCTGTTCGGCTTCCTGCTCGGCTATGGCGCCATCGCCGTGATGCAGAACCAGCTGCCGGCGTTCGCCGGCTACGGCCAGCGGGTGCCGCGGTTCATCCGTTTCGTGTTCTTTTACATCTGGGAGCTGATCAAGGCCAACGCCCGGGTCGCCTACGATGTGGTCACGCCGGAGTGGGGCATGCGGCCGGGGGTGATCGGTGTCCCGCTGGAGGCTCGCACGGACGGCGAGATTACGGTGGTTGCCAACCTGATCAGCCTGACCCCGGGGACGCTGTCGCTGGACGTCTCCACCGACCGGCGGGTGCTCTACATCCACGCCATGTACATCGAGGATGAGGAGGCGCTGCTGGATGAGGTCAAGGAGCTGGAGCGCCGGGTGCTGGAGGTGATGCGCTGATGCTCGGGATTGCCGCAACCCTCGTCTTTGCCATGCTCTCGGCGTCGCTGGTGCTGGCCTTCGTGCGCCTGGCCAAGGGACCGATGCTGCCCAATCGGGTCGTGGCGCTGGAGCTGATCGCCTCGATCCTGGTCGGGTTCATCGGCGTCTACGCCATCCACACCGGTGTTGACCACTTCATCGACGTGGCCATCGTCTTGGCCCTGCTCGCCTTCATGGCCGCGGTGGGGTTCGCCCGGTATCTGGAGAAAGGGGGGCCGCGGGATGACTGATTTCCTGCAGGAGCTGATCGCCTCGGTCCTGTTGTTGCTCGGCGGCGGGTTGATGCTCATCGCTGCGGTGGGCCTGTACCGCCTGCCGGATCTGCTCACCCGGATGCACGCCACGACCAAGGCCGGCGCCCTGGGGGCGGCGCTGATCATCGCCGGGGTGGCGGTGCACTTCGCCGACGCCTCGGTGACGGCACGGGCGGTGGCGATCATCGTCTTCATCGTGCTCACCGCCCCGGTGGCCGCCCACGTCATCGGCCGGGCCGGCTACTTCGTCGGTGTGCCGCTGTGGGACGGGACGATCAAGGATGAACTGCGCCACCACTACGACCCCGAGACCCACGTCCTGCGCAGTGGGCTCGAGGATCGGGACGAGCACTAGTCCTCGTCGCGCCGCCGTGAGGCGAGCCGTTCCAGGGCCTCGCGCAGCGCCGGGTCGCTGCTGGTGGCGGCGGCCCGGCGCAGGGTGTTGGCGGCCTGCTCGCTGAGCGGCCCGGGTCCCTGGAGCTTGCGCGGGGCCGACGAGGCCGGGGCGACGCGCACGGTCACCCGCCGCGGCCGCTGCCCGGAGATCGCCTCGGCGGCGTCCTGGAGCTGGCGCGACAGGTAACGAAGCCGCGTTCCCCAGCCGCTGCCGTCGGCGATCAAGACCATCTCCTCCTCATCCAGTCGGGCTAGGCGCCAGTGGCCCTGCGTCTCCGGCGGCAGGTTCCGCTGCAGCCGCCGCCCGAGCCGCTCCAGCCCACGGGCGTGGTCGATGACGGCGCGCAACGGCCCGGGGCGCTGTGCCAGGCGCGGCGCGATCCGGTGCAGTTTGCCCTCACGGCGCGGAGGGCGGGCCGGGTTGAAGCGTTTCGGGTCGCTCATGTCGTCGGAGTCTCCGGTCCCCGGCGCTCGGATGCAAGGGGGACCGCGCCCCGGTGGGCTGAATCGGCGGCCGACGCCTTACCCTCCCGCACCGATTATCTGTATCCTGTTGGACTTGACTTCGCCGGAAATCTGTATCGAGTGCCCATGTTTTCAGCCATCGCCAAACGCGTCTTCGGAACCCGTAACGATCGTGCGCTGAAGCGTCTGCGCAAGCGGATCGAGGCCATCAACGCGCACGAGCCGGAGCTGCAGAAGCTATCCGACGAGCAGCTTCAGGCAAGGACCGAGGCGTTCAAGGCGCGGCTCGCGCAGGGCGAGA
This sequence comes from Halorhodospira halophila, assembly GCF_016653405.1. Taxonomy (NCBI): domain Bacteria; kingdom Pseudomonadati; phylum Pseudomonadota; class Gammaproteobacteria; order Chromatiales; family Ectothiorhodospiraceae; genus Halorhodospira; species Halorhodospira halophila. The sequence goes on along the minus strand of NZ_NHSN01000025.1, from coordinate 320,269 downwards.
CCCTGGACGATCTCCTCGAGGAGGCGTTTGCCGTCGTGCGCGAGGCCTCGCGCCGGGTGCTGGGCCTGCGCCACTTCGATGTTCAGCTGCTCGGCGGCATGGTCCTGCACGACGGCAACATCTCGGAGATGAAAACGGGCGAGGGCAAGACCCTCGTCGCCACGTTGCCGGTCTACCTCAACGCCCTGACCGGTCGCGGCGTCCACGTGGTGACTGTCAACGACTACCTGGCCCGCCGTGACGCCGAGTGGATGGGCCGGCTCTACCGGTTCCTCGGCATGGAGGTGGGCGTGGTGGTGCCGCGCCAGCCCCGCGAGGAGAAGATCGCCGCCTACCAGGCCGATATCACGTACGGCACCAACAACGAGTTCGGCTTCGACTACCTGCGCGACAACATGGCCTTCCGCAAGGAGGACAAGGTCCAGCGGGATCTCTACTACGCGCTGGTCGACGAGGTCGATTCCATCCTCATCGACGAGGCCCGCACGCCGCTGATCATCTCCGGCCCGGCGGAGCAGGCCGGCGAGCTCTACGAGGCGATGTCCCGGCTGGTGCCGCGCCTGGAGGCGCAGAAGCCCGAGGAGCGCCCCGAGGAGACCCCGGAGCTGGGACCGGGTGACTACTACGTAGATGAGAAGGCCCGCCAGGTGTATCTCACCGAAGGGGGCCATGACCGGGCCGAGGAGCTGCTGCGCGAGGAGGGGCTCATCGGCGAGAACGACTCGCTCTACGATGCGCGCAACATCAACGTGGTCCACCATCTCAATGCGGCGCTGCGGGCCCATACCCTCTACGAGCGCGACGTCCACTACCTGATCCGTGACAACCAGGTGGTCATCGTCGACGAGTTCACCGGGCGCGCCATGCCCGGCCGGCGCTGGTCCGAGGGTCTGCACCAGGCAGTGGAGGCCAAGGAGGGCCTGCCCGTCCAGGCCGAGAACCAGACCCTGGCGTCGATCACTTTCCAGAATTACTTCCGGCTCTACGACAAGCTGGCTGGTATGACCGGCACGGCGGATACCGAGGCCTTCGAGTTCCAGCATATTTACAGCCTGGAGGTGCTCTCCATCCCCACCCACCGGCCGATGGTCCGCGCCGATCATCACGACCTGGTCTACCGCACCGCCGACGAGAAGTACGAGGCGATCATTGCGGACATCAAGGACTGCGTGCAGCGCGACCAGCCCGTGCTCGTGGGCACCACCTCCATCGAGGCCTCGGAGCGCCTGTCCAAGGCGCTCAAGGAGGCCGGCGTGGAGCACAACGTGCTCAACGCCAAGCACAACGAGAGCGAGGCGCAGATCATCGCCGACGCCGGCCGGCCGGGTGCGGTGACCATCGCCACCAACATGGCCGGTCGCGGCACGGACATCGTCCTCGGCGGCAACCTGGACCAAGAGCTGGCCGAGCTCGGCGATGACCCCGACCCGGCCGAGGTGGAGCGGCGCAAGGCCGAGTGGCAGGACCGCCACGACCGGGTGGTGAATGCCGGTGGTCTGCACGTGATCGGTACCGAGCGCCACGAATCCCGCCGCATCGACAACCAGCTGCGTGGGCGCTCCGGGCGTCAGGGCGATCCGGGGTCGTCGCGCTTCTACCTGTCGCTGGAGGATTCGCTGCTGCGCATCTTCGCCTCGGAGCGCATGTCCGGCATGCTCCAGAAGCTTGGCATGGAGCACGGCGAGGCCATCGAGTCGGGCATGGTCTCGCGGGTGATCGAGAACGCCCAGCGCAAGGTCGAGGCGCACAACTTCGACATGCGCAAGCACCTGCTGGAGTTCGACGACGTCGCCAACGACCAGCGCAAGGTGGTCTACGAGCAGCGCAACGAGCTGCTCGAGGCCGATGACGTCTCCGAGACGGTGGACGCCATCCGCCAGGACGTGGTCGACAAGGTGATCTCCGAGTACATCCCGCCGGGGTCCATCGACGAGCAATGGGACGTCGCCGGGCTGGAGCGTACCCTCAAGGAGGAGTTCGGCCAGGAACTGCCCGTCCAGCGCTGGCTCGACGAGGACGACAGCCTCCACGAGGAGACCCTGCGCGAGCGCATCCAGTCCGAGATCGAGAAGGCCTACCGGGCCAAGGAGGCCGAGGCGGGTGCCAGCGTCGTGCGCCACTTCGAGAAGGCGGTGATGCTCCAGGTTCTGGACAAGCACTGGAAGGAGCACCTGGCCGCCATGGACTACCTGCGCCAGGGGGTGGGGCTGCGCGGCTATGCCCAGCGCAACCCGAAGCAGGAGTTCAAGAAGGACGCCTTCGCCATGTTCCAGGAGATGCTCGAGGGCCTGAAACGCGACGCCGTCGGCGTGCTGCTGCGCGTCCAGGTCCGCGCCGAGGAGGACGTGGAGGCCGTCGAGGAGCAGCGCCGGCAGGAGGCGGAGCGAATGCAGATGCGCCATGCCGCGCCGGCCTCCGCCGCCGCAGGCGCCGTGACTGCCGCCGGGGGGAGCGCCTCGGCGGCCGAGGGCGAGGGCGCGCGCGGCGGCGATGGCCGGCAGCAGGCCGCCGGGGGGCGGGGGCAGGAGACCGTGGCCCGCGAGGGCCCCAAGGTCGGGCGCAACGAGTCCTGCCCCTGTGGCTCCGGCAAGAAGTACAAGCACTGCTGCGGGAAGCTCTGAGATGTCGGGCGCAGATGCGGTGATCCATCCAGTGCCGGGGTTCCGCCTTGGTACGGTCTCGGCCGGTATCCGCAAGCCTGGGCGGCCGGATCTGGTGGTCATGGCCTTGCCCGAGACGGGGCGTGCCGCGGCGGTGTTCACCCGCAACCGCTTCCGGGCTGCTCCGGTGCGCATCGCCGAGCGCCATCTGGCCGCCACCGCGCCGCGTTATCTGCTGATCAACACCGGCTACGCCAACGCCGGGACCGGCGAGCGTGGCGAGGCCGACGCCCTGGCCTGTTGCCGTGGCGTGGCCGAGCAGGCCGGATGCGCCGTCGAGGCCGTGGTCCCCTTTTCCACCGGCGTGATCGGTGAGCCGCTGCCCGTCGAGCGCATCACTGCCGGCATCCCCGGGGCGTTCGAGGCGCTGGAGGAAAACGGTTGGCAGGCGGCGGCGGTCGGTATCCAGACCACGGACACCCGGGAGAAGATCGCCAGCTACCAGGTGACGCTGGCCGGCGGTACCTGCACGGTGACCGGGATCGCCAAGGGGGCGGGGATGATCCGCCCGGACATGGCCACCATGCTCGCCTTCCTGGCCACCGATGCCGAGATCTCCGATGCGGCCCTGGCCGACTGCCTGCGCCGCGCCACCGAGCGATCGTTCAACCGGGTCACCGTCGACGGAGACACCTCCACCAACGACGCCTGCCTGTTGGCTGCCACCGGGCGGGGGCCCCGCGTGCCCGATGAGGGGGGCGACTTCGAGCGCTTCCAGGCCGCCGTCGAGGCGGTCTGCATCGATCTGGCCCGGGCCATCGCCGCCGACGGCGAGGGGGCAACGCGGCTGGTGGATGTCGCGGTCGAGGGGGCGCAAGATACCGCCGAGGCCGAGCGGGTGGCCTTTACGGTGGCGGAGTCGCCGCTGGTCAAGACCGCCCTCGCCGCGGCCGACCCCAACTGGGGCCGGATCCTCGCGGCCGTCGGCCGGGCAGGCATCGACGACCTCGACGTCGATGCCGTGGTCCTGTCCATCGGCGACCAGGTGGTTGCCCAGCGCGGTGCGGTTGCCCCCGACTACGACGAGGCGGCCGCCGCCGCGTATCTGGCCGGCTCTGAGGTGCGCCTAGGGGTGGACCTCGGCCGCGGTGGGGCGGCCGCCACCGTGTGGACCTGCGACCTCACCGCGGAATACGTCCGCATCAACGCCGAGTACCGGACCTGAGCGAGACCCGGGTGGCAGGCGGCGTCGTCCCCGAACCGATCCACGTGGCCGCTGGGGTGCTTCGCGGCGGTGATGGCCGCGTGCTCGTCCAGTGTCGGCCGAAGCACTTGGATCACGGCGGTCTGTGGGAGTTCCCCGGGGGCAAGATCGAGCCGGGCGAGTCGGTGGCCGCGGCCCTGGTCCGCGAACTGGCCGAGGAGCTGGGCATCCGGATCCAACCGGGGGCCCTGCGCATCCGTGTCCCGTGGACGTACAACCATCGACGGGTGGTGCTTCACGTCCTCGATGTTGCCGAGTGGTCCGGGCAGCCCCACGGCCGCGAGGGTCAGAGCCTGGACTGGCTCACCGCCGAGGAGATGGGCGGTCGGGCGTGGCCGGCTGCCAACTGGCCGATCATCCGCTCGCTGCAGCTCCCCGATCGCTACCTGATCACGCCCGCAGAGCCAACCGATGAGGCTGCCTGGCTGGACCGCGTGGACGCGGCCCTGGCGTTGGGCGTACGCCTGGTCCAGCTGCGTCGCCCGGATCTGGATCCGGCGGCCTGGGTGCGCCTGGGGCGCGCCCTGCGTGCGCGTTGTGACGCCCACGGGGCGAGGCTGCTGGCCAACGCGCCGGCGGAGCAGGCCCGGGCGGTCGGGGCCGACGGCGTGCACTGGAGCAGCCGCGCGCTGGCAGCTGGGCCAGAGCGCCCGCACTGGGCGCGCTGGGTCGGTGCCTCCTGCCACGATGCCGGCGAGCTGGAGCGCGCCGCCGCCTGCGGCGCCGATTTTGCCGTGCTTTCGCCCGTGCAGTGGACGGCCAGCCACCCCGAGCAGACCGGTATGGGATGGGCGTGTTTTGCCGAGTGGGTGGCCGGGGCGCGCCTGCCGGTCTACGCCCTCGGCGGCGTGGGGCCGGCCGATATCGCGCGGGCGCGTAGCTGCGGTGGGCAGGGTGTGGCGGCCATCCGTGGCCTGCTGGCGGATCACGCCGGGGCCGGCGTGTAAGGTGGGCGCCGGTCTAGAGCGTACAGCGCGCCATTCGGAAGGAGACGTCGGCACCCACCGGTTCCGGTCGGCTGCGGGTATCCGGCTGGCGCAGGAAGCGGATGGTGACCAGGTGGCGGTTGCCGCTGATCTCGGGGATGACGCCGTTCTCGATCGGAGCCTGGAGGCGCAGCATCTGGGTGACCCGGCTGTCGTAGGGGGTGCGCTGCTGCCAGGAGCCGCCCTCGGCCACCTCGTCGGCGAACGCGCCGGCATCGCGCTGGACACGTAGGGCAAAGGTGACCGCTGCGCGCAGGTCCGCGAAGCTGTCGTACCAGCGCTGCATGTCGGCCCGCCGCTCGTCGTAGGGGCGGCTCAGCCAGCGGTGGTAGCTGGGCAGGTCGAAGTTGCAGGTGCCGGCGCCGACGCCAAAGCGCTGGGTGATCAGCCCCAGCAGCTCGTCCTCGCGCAGCTCTTGGCCCAGGGCTGCGTCGGGCTCGCCGACGCGGCGCAGCAGTTGCCGGCAGCGGTCGGTCTCCTCCTGGACCCGGGAAGCGGACCAGACGCCACGGGCGCCCATGTAGGCGGTCTCGGTGGAGAGTCGGTCGAGTTCCTTGATGACCTCCGAGCGCACTTCGCCACGCTCGAGGACGTTGAGGGTGTGGATGAACGCCTCCACCGCCATGCGGCTGTCGATGATCTGCTCGCGCTCCATGGCGGCACTGGCGGTCTCCATGAGGAATTCCAGCCGCAGCAGCGTGCGCAGGCGTTCATTCAGCGGGTGCTCGTAGACGACCCAGTCCTGGTTCTTGTCACTCATCGCGGTGCGTCTCACTCCTGATCGGGGGGTGCGCGGCGGGCCCGGGCCAGCAGCTGGCGGTGCACCTCGGCCACCTGCCCGGCCAGTGAGCCGCGCGCACGGCTGTTGTCGATGACGTAATCGGCCACGGCCAGGCGCTGGCTGCGGCTCGCCTGGCTGGCCAGTCGTTGCTCGGCCGTTTCCTGCCCGAGGCCATCGCGGGCCATGAGTCGCTCGCGCTGTTGGGCCTCTGGCAGGTCGACCACCACCACCGCGTCCATGTCGCGGTCCATGCCAGTCTCAACCAATAAAGGTACCACTGCGACGGCATAAGGGGCACGCAGGCACGCCAGTCTGGCCCGCAACCGCTGCCGGATGCGTGGGTGGAGGATGGCCTCGAGGGTGCGTCGGGCCTCGTCGTCGGCGAAGATGCGCCGACCCAGGGCGGCGCGATCGAGCTGGCCGGCCTCCGTGAGCACAGCCGCGCCGAAGGTCGCGACGACGGCGGCGAGGCCCTCGGTGCCGGGCGCCACCACCTCGCGGGCCAGCAGGTCGGTGTCGATCACCGGCACGCCGCGGGCGGCGAAGAGTCCCGCCACCGTGCTCTTGCCGCTGGCGATGCCGCCGGTCAGTCCGATGCACCGGGTCTTCGCGCGCGTTGTCATACCAGCTGCCAGGCCACGCCGGCGGGCGACAGCACCAGCAGCAGCCAGCCGGCCACGGCCAGCGCCGGGCCGAAGGGCAGGGGCTGGCCGAGGGGGCGGCTGCGCACGGCGAGCAGCACCGCCACTGCCAGCCCGGTCAGGGCGGCGAAGAGCACCAGGGCCGGTAGGGCCTGCCAGCCCAGCCAGGCCCCGAGGGCGGCGGTCAGCTTGAAGTCGCCGTAGCCCATGCCCTCGCGCCCGGTGACCAGGCGGTGACCGTGGAAGATGGCCCACAGCGCCAGGTAGCCCGCCACGGCACCGAGGATGGCATCGGTGGGTGTCGGTGAGCCGGGGTCGACGATGCTCCAGATCAGGCCGAGCCAGAGCACCGGCAGGGTCAGCGCGTCCGGGAGGAGGTAGTGTTCATAGTCGATGGCCGCCGCAGCGATCAGGACCCAGGTCAGTAGCAGCGGGCCGATGATCAGCGGGGAGAGCCCGTGGCTGGCCACGACCGTCGCCGTGGCAATGCCGGTGAGCGCCTCGATGATCGGGTAGCGCGCCGGGATGCGAGCCCGGCAGCCGCGGCAGCACCCGCGCTGGAGCAGGTAGCTCAGCAGCGGGATGTTCTCCCACGCCCGCAGGCGGCGCTGGCATTGGGGGCAGTGCGACGGCGGCCAGCCCAGGTGGTAGGTCGTCTCTGCGGCGCCCTCCGACTCGGTACCGAGGATGTCCCGGGCCTCGTGGCTCCAGCGCCGCTCGAGCATAGCCGGCAGGCGGTGGACAACCACATTGAGGAAGCTGCCCACCAGCAGGCCGAGCAGGCCGGCACCGCCCCAGATGATCCATTCGGGTAACTGATTCCACGTCTCCATGGCTCTCCGCGCCTGTGCCGGGTAACGGGCGCCCATTGTAGGGGGGGGGCGGATCACAGTGTCGTGCCCATGCGAAAGATCGGCAGGTAGAGTGCGCCGACCACCCCGGCGGTGATGACACCGAGCAGGACGATCAGGGCCGGCTCGAGCAGGGCGCCGGCGCGCTGAAGGCGCTCCTCCAGCCGCTGCTGATGCAGTGTCGCGGCGTCGTGGAGCATCTCCTCGAGGCGTCCGCTGTTCTCGCCGATGGCCACCAGCTGGCTGATCTCCCGCGCCTCGGGAAGGTGCTCGCGCAGGGCCGCGGCCAGTGGCTCGCCCGCCTCGATGCGTTTGTGCAGTCGGCTCAGGCGCGGCCCCAGGCCGGCGCCCCCGGCCGCATCGGCCGCGCGCGGCAGGGCTTCGAGCAGGGGTACACCGGCACCGTACAGGCGCGCCAGGGTGGCTGCCCAGCGGGCCAGTGCCGCCTCGAGCAGGAGGCCGCCGAGCCAGGGCAGGCGGGCAACGAGTGCGGCGAGTCGCTGCCGTCGGACCGGATGACGGCGCACCGCCATTGTGAGGGCCATGCCTGCTGCCAGGCCGCCGAGCACCACCACTGGTGCCGTCACGGCGAAAAGCTCGGAAGCGGTCAGCACGGCCCGTGTTGGGGCCGGCAGGGGCTCGCCCCCCTGTTGGAACAAGCCCTCGAAGCGGGGGACCACCGCCGTCAGCAGCAGGCTGATCAAGGCCAGGGCGGCTGTCGCCACCACCGCCGGGTAGCTCAGGGCGCGGCGCAGCAGTGCGACGATGGCCGCCTCGCGCTCGATCTCGGTGGCGACGCTGCCGAGGGCTGCGGGTAGGTCGCCGGTCCACGTGCCGGCGGCGAGCAGGGCGCCATGGACCGGGCGCAGCCCCGGAAACTGACTGCGGAAGGCGGTGGCCGGATCGGTGCCACGCTCGACCGCGTGGCGCACCCCGCGCAACCCCTGGCGCAGCGCCGGTGTGGGGGCCTGGGCCGCCGCCACGCGCAGGGCCTCGCTGAACGGCGCCCCGGCCTCCAGCACCGAGGCCAGCCGGCGGAGGGCGGCGGCGCGCTCGACGCTGCGCGTGCGGCGCCGCCGGGGTCGGGCCGGTTGGCGCCGCACGTCGGTCACCGCCACCCCCCACTCGGCCAGGGCGTAACGCAGGGCGGCCGGTGAATCGGCGTGGCAGCTTCCGCCCAGGCGACGCCCGCCGCGGTCGAGGCCACGCCAGCTCAGGCGGGCCAAGAGTCGGCCTCGTGGGTGACCCGACGCAGCTCGGTGGCGCTGGTCTCGCCGGCCTCCACCAGCGGCCAACCGGCGTCGTGCAGGTCCGGGATGCCGTCCGCCCGGGCGCGTGTCTCGATCTCGCGGGCCGAGGCCCCGGCGAGTACGGCATCGGCCACCGTCCGCGTGAGTGGCATGACCTGGAAGATACCGCGTCGCCCGCAGTAGCCGTCCTGACACTGTGGACAGCCGCGGCGGGCGTAGTCGCCGGGCGGCTCTGCCGCCATCGGCTGCGGCGCCGTCTCGGTGGTGTCCCGGCACGCCGGGCAGAGGCGGCGGACCAGCCGCTGGGCCACGACCAGGGAGAGGCTGGAGGCCAGATCGTGGCCAGGCAAGCCCATCTGTGCCAGGCGCTCTACCGCCCCGGGGGCGCTGCGCGTGTGCAGGGTGGAGAGGACCAGGTGACCGGTCTGCGCCGCCTTGACGGCGATGGCTGCGGTCTCGGCGTCGCGGATCTCGCCGACCATGATCACGTCCGGGTCCTGGCGCAGGAAGGCGCGCAAGGCCCGGGCGAAGTCGATGCCGGCGCGGCGGTTGACGGCCACGTGGGTCACCCCGGGGGTGTCCAGTTCCACGGGATCCTCGACGGCGCAGATGTTGCGCTCGGGGGTGTTCAGCCGGCGCAGCGCAGCGTGCAGCGTCGCCGTCTTGCCGGAGCCGGTGGGTCCGGTGACCAGGATCAGGCCGTCGGGGCGGTCAAGGGCCGCCTCCAGGGCCTGCCGGGCGGGATCGGGCAGGCCCAGGGCCTCGAGGGTGGTCGGGGCGTCCTGCTCGATCAGGCGCAAGACCAGCTTTTCGCCGTGGACCCCGGGGCAGCTGGCGACGCGGAACTGCACGCGGTGGCCGTCACCGTCGCGGGCTTCCAGGCGACCGTCCTGCGGCAGGCGCTGCTCGGCGACGTCCATCCCAGCGAGCAGTTTGATGCGCGCGGCGATGCGCCCGTGCAGGGCGGCCGGCGGGGCCTCGGCTTCGCGCAGCAGGCCGTCGATACGCAGCCGCACGCGGATCCGGTCGGCTTCCGGCTGAAGGTGGATGTCCGAGGCCCGACGCCGCACGGCGTCGGCCAGGAGACGGTCCACGAGGCGGACCGTGGCACGATCGTCGTCCATGATGCGTTCTCCTTCGGCTTCGTCCCTGAAGCGAAGCTCCAGCGTAGACCGGTCGGCCCCGACGGGGGAAGGGGCCTACCAGTGGAAGCGCTGGTACCGCGGTTTGATCGGCAGCTTGCCGCGCCAGTACTGGATCAGCAGGAAGCCGACCACCATGCCGCCGAGGTGGGCGAAGTGGGCGATGCCGGCCACCGTGCCGGTGATGCCGGCGAACAACTCGAACGCGCCGTAGCCGATGACGAAGTACTTCGCCTTGATCGGGATTGGCGGGATGAGCAGCATCAGCCGGTAGTTGGGGAACATCATGCCGAAGGCCAGGAGGATGCCGAACACCCCGCCCGAGGCGCCGACGGTCGGGTAGATCTGGCCATCCGCCGCTGCCTGGGTGGCGACGAACAGCTGGACCAGACCGGCGCCGATGACGCAGATGAAGAAGTAGAGCGCGAAGGTCCGTGAGCCCCACGCGTACTCCAGGTGGACGCCGAGGATCCACATGGCGAAGAGGTTCACGAACAGGTGCAGCAGCCCGCCGTGCAGGAAGCCGTAGGTGAGCAGCTGCCAGATTTGGAAATCGGGTAGCGGCCCCATGGTCGGGGGTAGGTCCAGCCCCCCGGTCAGCGGCCAGAGTCCGAAGACGGTGATCAGCAGTTGCGGCCCGATCACGATCTGCAGCAGGAAGATGAGGATGTTCGCCGTCAGCAGGAAGCCGATGACCGGCGGAAAGTTCGACAGGGTGGGCGGGCCAGCGTTGTCCATCTCGGGGCTCGGGTCTCCAGTCGGTCTCCAGGGGTCAGTATCGCCGGTGCCCGGCTGCTTGCCTACGGCAGCGGCAGATCTTCCGGCGGGCTATCGGTGCCGAAGTGCAGGGTGATCTCCACCCGGCGGTTTTCGGCGCGCCCCTCGGCGGTCTCGTTGTCGGCGATCGGGCGGATGTCGCCGTAGCCGATGGCGCGCATCCGTCGCGGGTCCAGGCCCTGTTGCTCGAGGTAGCGCAGAACGGCACTGGCCCGCGCCGAGGAGAGCTCCCAGTTCGACGGGAACTGCTCGGTGGCGATGGGGATGTTGTCGGTATGCCCCTCCACCGACAGGCGCACCCCGGTGGCCTCGAGGATCGGGACCAGCTCGTCGATGGCGTCCTGGCCTTCAGCCTGGAGTTCGGCCCGTCCGGTCTCGAAGAGTACGGCGTCGTCGAGCCGGAAGGTGAGGGTCTCCTCCTCGCCCACGGCCTGGATGCCGGCCTCCTCGAGTTCCGCGGGGACTTCAACGGGGTCGGGCTCATCCAGCGGGGCCGGCAGCCCCTCGAGCACGCTGGGGTCACCCTCGAGGATATGCTCGCGCCCCTCCAGGACGCCGTCGCCGAGGCCCTCGCGGTCATCGTCTTCCTCCGGCTCGAGCAGTGCGAGGAGGATGACGAAAACGATCAGCAGGAGGGTGATGACGTCGAGGTAGACCAGCAGCCAGCTGTTGTCCTCCTCCTTGTCGCCCTCCGGTTGGACCTGCCGGTTGAACTGTCGGGTGCGGCGGTTGCTGGGGGTCTGCTCGGCCACGATTTGCCCCCGGGGTCAGCGCTCGGCGCCGGCGGGGCGGTCGCCGCCGCCGCGCGCCTCCGGCCTGCCACCGCCCTGTCCGCCAGTCGGGGAGTTGGCGGCGGCCGCGGCGCGCTGGCTGGTCTCCTCGAGCTGCTGGATCAGGTCCGGGTCCCGGATCTCGTCCTTGTACTGGGCGATGAACGAGTGCAGCGTCTCGCGCATGAGGGTCGGGTTGCGCTTCTGGCACATCAGCGAGATGCCCTGGAGGATCATGTTCAGGGTCACCAGCCGCTGCTCGGTGCGCCGCTCGAGCTTCACCGCGATGGGCTTGAGGACGAGGTTGGCGAGGAGGATGCCATAGAACGTGGTCAGCAGTGCCACGCCCATCTGCTGGCCGATCTGGGCGATGTCGCCGTCGTCGAGGATGAACATCATGTTGATCAGCCCCACCAGGGTGCCGATCATGCCGAACGCCGGCGCAAAGGAGGCCATGACCCGGAAGATCTGCGCCTCGGCGTGTTCCTTGGCGCGCAGCCGCTGGATGCGCCACTGCAGCAGGTCGAGGATGTCCTCCTCCGGTGTCAGGTCGATGAGCAGCTGCACCCCGGTGCGCAGGAAGGGGTTGGCCACGTTCTCCAGCGCGTCCTCCACCGCCCGCACGTCACCCTTGAACCAGAGCTGCGAGATGCGGATCAGCTCCTCCATGTCGTCGCGGGTGTAGACGCGCTCGTTGCGGATGACGATCCACACCAGGCGGAAGACCCGCAGGACCTCGTCCATGGGGTAGGCGAGGAAGGTGGCAGCCAGGGTGCCGCCGATGACGATCGCCAAGCCGGGGAAGTTGAGGAAGACCAGCGCCTCTTCCGCGGCGATGAACAGCACGGAGCCGACCAGGATCAACCCGCCGATGATGCCGACCAGGGTAGACGGGTTCATGGGGGTGCGGCCCTCTGCTGCCTAGCCGGTGCTGCTGGTGGCGTCCCGCAGGGCGCCAAGCAGATCCTCGCGGGCGATCACGCCGACCACGCGACCTTCGTCATCGACCACCGGGAACCCCTTGGTGCGCATGTCCACCATGCGCTGCAGGACGCGGGTCAGGGGCAGGTCCGGTGGCACCGTGATGGGCTCGCGGGTCATGACCTCGTGGACCGGACGCTCCATGATGGCGTCGTAGCGCGGCACCATGGCGTCCGGGGTGAAGGTGAACGCCTTGAGCAGGTCGAGCTTGGTGGCCAGCCCGAGCAGCCGCTGCTGCTCGTCCACCACGGGCACGCCGTTGAAGTCGTGGGCGTCGAACAGGCGCTGGAGCTCGCGCAGCGGGGTCTCGTGGCCCACCGTCTTCGGCGCCGTGGTCATGTAATCGCTTACGCGGTAGCTGAGGAAGTCGTACATGGTCTCCCGTTCGCCTTGTCTGCCCCGGCGGTCGCGCCCCTCGCCTCCGACTATGACACGCCCGCGCGGGGCGAGACCAGACGCCTCAGCGCGAACTCCGCGCCCCGCTGCTGCGCCGGCGCGAAGACGGTCCACGTCCGTTCTGCCCCCCGGAACGGCGCGGGCCTCCGCCGTTGCGCGGCTTGCGCGGCATCTTCGGCGGCGCCAGCTCGGCGAAATACTCCTGCGGCGGCGGCGCCGAGGGGATCTTCTCGGTCAGGTACGCCTCGATGTCCGGCAGCGAGAAGACGTATTCATCGCAGGCCAGGGAGATGGCATCGCCGCTCTCGCCGGCACGCGCCGTGCGCCCGATGCGGTGGACGTAGTCCTCCGGATCGTTGGGCAGGTCGAAGTTGATGACGTGGCTGACGGCGTCGATGTGCAGCCCGCGAGCAGCCACGTCGGTGCCGACCAGCACCGGCAGATCGCCGCTGCGGAAGCGTTCAAGCAGCTGTTCGCGCTTGTTCTGCGGGATGTCGCCGGAGATGACCGCCGCCTCGATGCCGTTGCCCTTGAGGTAGCCCACCAGGCGCTCGGCGGCGCGCTTGGTGTTGGCGAAGATCAGGGTACGCCGTGGGTCGATGTGCTGCAGCAGCCCGACCACGAAGGAGGTCTTGTCCTCCTTGGCCACGTGGTAGAGCGTCTGGCGGACGTGATCGGCGGTGCGCTGCTCGCTCTCTACCGCCACCCGGGGTGGGTCGCCCATGTGCTCCCAGGCCAGCTCCATGACCCGGTAGGAGAGGGTGGCGGAGAACAGCAGGTTGAGCCGCTGCTCGGCCCGGGGCATGCGCCGGAGCAGGAAGCGGATGTCCGAGATGAAGCCGAGGTCGAACATGCGATCGGCCTCGTCAAGGACCACCACCTCGATGTTGCGCAGGCTGAAGACCTTCTGCTTGTAGAAGTCGATGATCCGCCCGGGTGTGCCGATGATGACATCGACCCCGTCCTGGAGCTGCTGGCGCTGCGAATCGTAGCCGGTGCCACCGTAGACGGCGGCGAACTTCAGGCCGGTGTAGGCACCGATCTGCTCGGCGTCGTGGTAGATCTGCAGGGCCAGCTCGCGGGTCGGGGCGAGCATGATCGCCCAGGGGCCGACGGCGTCCTCGTCCACCGGATGGCTCATCAGATGGTGGAGGGTGGCGATGACAAAGGCGGCGGTCTTGCCGGTTCCGGTCTGCGCCTCGCCGGCGATGTTGCCGCCGGCCAGCGTCCGGGGCAGGGTCTCCGCCTGGATCGGGGTGCAGTGGGTCAGGCCCGCGTCATCGAGTCCGTCGAGCACCGCGTCGTGGATGGGTAGGTCGGTAAAACGCTGATCGGTCAGGTGAGTTTCGCTCATGCCGTTCAGGGTACCGGACTCCGCCGCCGCCCGCTAGCCGCCGGGCGGCTCTCCCTGTACGGTGTCCGGCGTAAGGTGGCCGATTGGCGGGAGGTCCCGTGGTCTGGGCAACGAGCAGGGCGCCGCGGCGCGAGGTGTTCGGCTGGGCGATGTTCGATTTCGCCAATCAGGCCTACACCCTGCTGATCATCACCGTCATCTACGGCGACCTGTTCACACGGGTGATCGTCGGCGACGGCGGCGACGACTACCGGCTGGGCAACCTGCTGTGGAGCACGGCGCTGGCGCTGAGCTATCTGGGCGTGGTGGCCACCGCGCCGATCTTCGGCGCGGTCATGGATTACGCGGCGGCCAAGCGCCGCTTCCTTTTCCTCAGCTATATCACCACCGTCGCCGCCACCGCGGCGCTCTACTGGGTGGAGCCGGGATACGTCGTCCTCGGTTTCGTGCTGATCGTGATCTCCAGTTACGCCTACTCCATGGGCGAGGCGTTCATCGCCGGTTTCCTGCCGGATATCGCCGGGCCGCGGGAGATGGGCCGGGTCTCGGGGCTGGGCTGGTCGCTGGGCTACATCGGCGGGCTGTTCGCCACCGCGTTCACGGTGCTGGTCCTCGGCGAGGTCAGTGAGGAGAACTTCGACCGCATCCGCTGGGTGGGGCCCTTCGCCGCCGCGTTCTTCCTGATCTGTGCCATCCCCACCTTCCTGTGGCTGCGCGAGCGCGGCCAGGCGCGCCGGCTGCCGGCCGGGCGGGGCTATATCCGGCTCGGTGCCGAGCGTGTCGGGCGCACCCTGCGCAGCCTCGGCTACCTGCGCGATCTGGCCGTGTTTATGGTCTCACTGCTGATGGCCATGTCGGGGCTGGCCATCGTCATCGCCTACGCCTTCATCTACGGGGCCCAGGTGATCGGCTGGGACGAGCGGGCCCGGCTGATCATGTTCGTGGTGACCCAGTTCTCGGCGGCGGCCGGTGCCATCGGCTTCGGCCTGACCCAGGATCGTTTCGGTGCCAAGCGCACCTACATGGTGACCCTGGTGATGTGGGTGGTGGCGATCCTGCTGATCTGGCTCACGCCGGAGCTGACCGAAGCGCTCAACCGCTGGCTGGGCACGCAGTGGCAGGCACAGTACGTGTTCCTCGCCGCCGGGGTGGCTGCCGGCCTGGCCTTGGGCTCGTGCCAGTCCGCCGGGCGGACGCTGGTGGGCCTGTTCGCACCGCCGGGGCGTGCCGCGGAGTTCTTCGGGTTCTGGGGGTTGGCGACCAAGCTGGCCGCCGCCGGCGGCTTGGTCGGCGTTGGTGCGCTGCAGGCGGCCGTCGGCCTGCAGTCGGCGATCCTGCTGTGTGCGGTGCTGTTCGCCGGTGCCTTCCTGGTCGCCCTGGGGGTCGACGAGGCGCGGGGTCGGGCACGGGGACAGGCTTTGGTAGAGTGAGGCGGGTCGGAATCGATACAGGGAGGGGCCGTCGTGGCCGAGCGTGTCTGGGTTTGTACCGTGTGTGGCTGGATGTACGACGAGAGTCAGGGGGTCCCGGACGAGGGGATCGAGCCGGGAACTGCCTTTGAGGATCTGCCGGAGGGCTTCCTCTGCCCGGAGTGCAGCGCCGGCAAGGAGGCCTTCGAGCCGATGGAGGTGTGAGGTCGACGTGGAGAAGCGAGCAAGTCAACTGACGGGGGTCTACGCGGTGACCCAGCCCCGCCCCGATCTCGAGGATGCCGTGGCGGCCGTGCTGCGCGGCGGGGTGGGGATCGTCCAGTACCGCGATAAGGGTGACGACGGCGAGCGTCGGCGGCGTGAGGCGACGGCGCTGCGTCGGCTCTGCGCGGACGCGGATGCCCTGTTCCTGGTCAATGATGACGTGGCCCTGGCCGAGGCCGTCGGGGCCCACGGGGTCCACCTGGGCCGCGACGACGGCTCCGTGACAGCGGCCCGGCAGCGGCTGGGCGATGCCGCCTGGATCGGCGTATCGTGCTACGACGACCTGGAGCGGGCCCGCCGGCTGGTGGCCGAGGGGGCGGACTACGTGGCCTTCGGCAGTGTCTTCCCCTCGCCGACTAAGCCGGAGTCCGGCCTGGCGCCCATGGAGCTGCTGCGCACCGGGCGCGAGGCCACGGGCTGTCCGACCGTCGCCATCGGCGGGATCGACGCCGGGAACCTCCACGAGGTGGCCGCCGCAGGGGCCGACGCCGCTGCCGTGGTCAGCGCGCTATTCGCCGCCGAGGATGCGGAGGCGGCGGCCCGGCAGCTCGTCGCCCAGTGGCAGCGCAGTCGGTAGAATCCCGTCCCGAGACCGAATCACAAGACAAGAGGAGTACCCATGCAGCGCACCCATCAGTTGTTCCAGCAGGCCCGGGAGCTGATCCCCGGCGGTGTCAACTCCCCGGTGCGCGCGTTCAAGGGGGTCGGCGGCGAACCGATCTTCTTCGAGCGCGGCGAGGGGCCGTACATGTGGGACGTGGACGGCAAGCGCTACGTCGACTACGTCTGCTCTTGGGGGCCGCTGGTCGCCGGTCACGCGGATCCCGAGATCGTCCGGCGCGTGCAGGAGACCGCCGCGCGTGGGCTGTCCTTCGGGACCCCGGTGGAACTTGAGGTGGAGATGGCCCGCACCCTCTGCCAGCACGTGCCGTCGCTGGAGATGGTGCGCCTGGTCAACTCCGGCACGGAGGCGACCATGAGCGCCCTGCGCCTGGCTCGTGGCTTCACCGGGCGCGACAAGATCGTCAAGTTCCAGGGCAATTACCACGGCCACGTCGACGCGCTGCTGGCCCAGGCCGGTTCCGGGGCCCTGACCCTGGGCGTGCCCGGGTGCCCCGGCGTCCCGGAGGCTGTGGTCGCCGAGACCCTGACCGTGCCCTACAACGACATCGAGGCGGTGGAGCAGTGCTTCAACGAGCATGGTAGCGAGATCGCCGCGGTGATCGTCGAGCCGGTGGCCGGCAACATGAACTGCGTGCCGCCGGTGCCCGGTTTCCTGGAGAAGCTGCGCGAGGTCTGCGACCGCACCGACGCCCTGCTGATCTTCGATGAGGTCATGACCGGCTTCCGCGTCGGGCCGCAGTGCGCCCAGGGGCGCTACGGCATCACCCCGGACCTGACCTGCCTGGGTAAGGTGGTCGGCGGCGGCATGCCGGTGGGCGCCTTCGGCGGCCGGCGCGAGATCATGGAAGGGTTGGCCCCCACCGGTGGCGTCTACCAAGCCGGGACGCTCTCCGGCAATCCGGTGACCATGGCCGCCGGGCTGGCGACCCTGGAGCGGATCACCGCCCCGGGGGCGTTCGAGGGTCTGGAGCAGACCACCACGCGCGTGGTCGACGGCATCAAGGAGCGGGCCGATGCCGCCGGCATCCCGCTGGCCACGAACCAGGCCGGGAGCATGTTCGGCCTGTTCTTCACGGAAGACGCGCCGGTCACCCGCTTCGACCAGGTCAAGGCCTGCGACCTCGAGGCGTTCAACCGCTTCTTCCACGCCATGCTGGAAGAGGGCGTCTACCTGGCGCCGGCGGCCTTCGAGGCCGGCTTCGTCTCGCTGGCCCACGACGACACGGCGGTGCAGGAGACCCTGGACGCCGCCGAGCGTGCCTTCGCCCGCGTCTAGGCGGGTGCGGGCGCGCGCGGGTGGGCCGCTGCCGGCCCGGACCTGCGCATCCACGGATCCGGCGGGGCTGCGGCCCCTCCGGATCTTTTTATCTGCGGGCAGGTCTGTCCCGAGCGGGGACCGACAGCCTGGAGCAGCGAACTGATGGATCTCTCCTGGATCGCCGGTCTGCTCGACTGGGTGGCGGCCCACCCGGGCTGGGCCACCTTGGTCATCTTCCTCATCGCCCTCTGCGAGGGGGTGGTGGTGGCCGGTCTGATCGTCCCCGGTGCCACGCTGCTGTTCTTCGCGGGGGCCCTGGTGGGCACCGGGCATCTGGAGCTATGGCCGAGTCTGGTCGCCGCCTTTTCCGGGGCTTTCGTCGGCGACTCCATCAGCTATTGGCTCGGTCGCCACTTCGGCGATCGGCTGCGCACCTACTGGCCGCTGCGCCGCTACCCCGGTGCCCTCGCCAAGGGGGACGCCTTCTTCGCTGCTCACGGTGGCAAGAGCCTCTTCTTTGGACGTTTCGTGGGCCCGGTGCGGGGGATCATCCCGGCCATCGCCGGCATGATGAACATGCCGCCGCGGCCCTTCCTGCTCGTGAACCTGGTCTCGGCGGTGCTCTGGGCGCCGGCCTACCTGCTGCCAGGGATGGTCTTCGGCGCCTCGCTGGCCGTGGCCGCATCGGTGTCGCTGCGCCTTGGGGCGCTGCTGCTGATCGCCCTGATCGCTGTTTGGGCCGGCTGGTGGCTGGCGCGCCACCTGATCGCGCCGCGCCTGCGCCGGGCGGCGGCCCTGATCGCCTGGCGGGCCCGGGCCTGGGGAAGGGTTCATCCGGTGGCCGCCCAGGTGCTTAGTGGTCCGCGCCACGCCCTGCGCGCATTCAGTTATGGCGCCGGGTGGATCTGGTGGGCGGCGCTGCTCGCCCTGATGGTGCTGACCCTGTACCAGGGGTGGTGGGGCGGGCCAACGCTGGTGGACGAGGCGCTGCTGGCGGTGCTGATGAGCGAACTGGATACCGGCCTGCGCGCGGCTTTCGTCATGCCGGCCCTGCTCCTCGAGCCGCAGGCCTGGGTGCCGGCCTGGCTGGCCGGGGTGGCCTGGGTGGCCTGGGGCGGTCGCCTGCGGGTGGCCGCCGTGCTCGGCCTGATCGTCCCTGCAGCGGCCCTGTTGGCGGTGCTGCTGGGGGTGGTCAGTGGCAACTTGAGCACCGCCACGCTCTACCGCGGCGCCCCACCGCTGGCCTTCCCGTCGCCGGCGCTGGCCGGCTTCACGACGCTGGTCCTGGCCTCAGGGGTCCTGGCCACGGTGGCCTACGGGCCGCTGCGCCGCCCGGTGCAGGTGGTGGGGGTGGGGATCCCGCTGCTGGCCGCAATCGGCGGTGTGGTGGTCGGGGATTTGTGGCTGGCGGATGCGGTGGGCGGCCTGCTGCTGGGCGTGGTCATCGCCGGGCTGGTGGTGCTGGCGCGCACGGCTTCACAGCGGCGCCTTCCGGAGCGAACCTTGCCGGCCATCGTGGCCCTGGTCCTGGTGGCTGGGGTGGTGGTGAAGGCGGCGTTGATCCTCCCCGAGGAGCGCCAGCGCTTCGTCGCCCAGGCCGATCCGCCGGAGCTGACGGTTGCCGAGTGGCTGGAGGTGGGGCCGGCGCACGCGTTCGGACGGGAACTGCGTTGGCTTGACGGCGGCCGCCGTGCGGTGGACCTGCAGTGGTTGGCGGAGCCGGAGACACTGGTTGCCCGGCTCGATGAAGCCGGCTGGCAGGAGCCCCAGCGCCGCCTCTACGGGGCGTTGCGCTGGTTGCAGCCGGAGCCGGATCTGTACCGAATGGCGCCGCTGCCGCGCTGGTACCGGGGGCGTCTGCCGGCGCTGATTCGGGTGATACCGGCCGATTCGGAGCGACGGTTGGTACTGCGCCTGTGGCCGGCGCCGATGAGCGTCACGGGCGAGGCGGCATCGGTGTGGCTGGTCAGCCTGGAGGTGGAGCGCATCCAGAGCGGCTGGCCGGTGGCGGCGATCCAGTCTCGGCCGGTGACACCCGGTGAGCGCATCCGTGTGGTGGATCGGCTGTTGACCACGGGGGATCTACGCATCCTGGAGCCGGCACAGCCGATCCGCATCTTGCCCGCCCGGGCCCTGTCCGGCGACGCTGGTCGCTGACCCCCCCCGCCGGGCGTTGCGGTGTGCCCCCCGAGGCCGGGGCCTGATGAGCGCGCCCCGCCTGGCGGCGGGGTCCCCTGCGCTGCTCGCCCCGGCGGGGCCGCTCGCTTAACTCGCGGCGCGGTCGCGCCGCTCGGACAAAACCTCGCTGACCAGCGCGAACCGGAAAGGTTCGCGCTGGCCCCCCGCCGGGGCTGCGCGGCTCGGCACGCTCAAAGGCCCCGGCCTCGGGGGGCACACCGCAACGCCCGGTGCGTGGGGCTAGTCGGCGTCGCCGCGGGGCGGCGAGTCCTGCTCCAGGGCCCGGCGCAGCAGCTCCAGGCGCTCCTCCGGGGCGTCGATCTCCAGCAGCTGCTGCTTCGCCTCGGTGGGGATCGGCAACAGCTCCGATAGCCGCGCGCTGACCCAGCCGGCATCATCGAGCTGGCGGGGCATGGCCCCGTACAGGCCGCCGATCTGATCGAGGATTCGCTCCAGCAGATCGGCCAGCGGGCGGAGCTCGGCGTCCAGTTGCGGCGCCGGCGGGTCGGTCAGCCAGCGCACCTGCGCCTGTTGCACCTTCCCCGTCGGGGTCTGCCGCTCAAGGATCTCGAAGCGCCGCTGTCCCTCGACGGTGATCCCCAGCAGACCGTCGCTGCGCTGGTCCCAGTCGATGATGCGCACCTCCGTCCCCACGGCGTGGGGACGGGCCGGCAGCCCCGCCTCGCCGCCATTCTCGATCAGGCAGATGCCGAAGCCGGTGT